>JAJYPK010000043.1 GCA_021795465.1 Bacillota bacterium | reverse complement strand
GTCTTTGGATGGACGGCATGGACGATCACGGCATACACGGTGGCTTATATTGCTTCGACTATTTTGGCTGGCGCCGCTGGCGACCGATTTGGTCATCGGAAACTTTTTACCTGGGGGATTTTCGCGTTCGGCTTGGCATCCCTGTTGGCCGCACTGAGTCAAAATTTTTCCATGTTTATTGTGGCCCGCGTTATCCAAGGCGCCGGTGCGGGTGCGGTCTATCCCAATGCTCAAGCCGAAGGGCTTAAGTTGTTCCCGGCGAACCGCCGGGGGATGGCTCTGGGACTTTTTGGAGCTATCTTTGGTATAGCAAGCATGTTTGGCCCCACCGCCGGTGGTGCTCTGGGACAATATTTTGGGTGGCCGGCAGTGTTTGTGATCAATATTCCCATTGCGATCGTGGTCTTGGGCCTGGTTCGCCGAGTACCGCAATCCGAGATGACTTCGCGGACTGTGCCGGATGTTGTGGGTGGACTCGGGTTTGCGGCATTTCTGGCCAGCATCCTGCTTTTTATTACGGCTCATGGCTCGGTTCGGTGGCTATTTTTGGTCCTCGCGGCGGTATGTTTCACGGCATTTTGGATTCGCCAACGGACCGCCACAAATCCATTTTTGGACTCAAAGCCGCTCACCAATAAGGCTGGGATCGCGGTTATGATTGGGGCGGCCCTGATTGGTCTTGATATGTCGGCTGCGATCTTCGTCCCGACGTTGACCCAAGTGACCTTGCATTTTAGCATCTTAGTGTCAGGTGTCGCGCTATTGCCAGCCGCCTTTACCGGTGCCGTGTTTTCTGGTGCGGGTGGCGTCATGGTGGACCGCATTGGGCCTCGTAAGGTCTTAGTTGCGGGCCTGCTAGCCGCTGCAATAGGGGGGCTCTTGTTAGCATTACCGCATTTAGTATTGTGGCGATTTATTGTGGCTATGGTGGCACTCGGGATTGGGACCGCCTTTACCATGGGGGCTCCTTTAAACAAGATGGCTCTTGGCTTATACCGAGAAGATCAGGCCGGTGAGGCCCTTTCTTTGATGGCAGTATTTCGGGGCATCGGATTAGCTGCGGGACCAATCTTGTTGACCGCCGCCGAGGTATGGCACGGATTCAGTGGCATGTTCGGGAGTGTTTTTCTCGCGTCCCTGGTCGGGCTGGTGGCGTTCTGGTTTGTGCCTGATGTCAAGGTGGTCAAGCCGAAACATGTAGTTGAAACCTGATCTCAAGGAGCGCACCTCAACGTGGGGAAAGCTCGGGTTATGACGAATTAGCAATGGGCAAACACAGGGGAGCGGACTTTTCCCGACCGTGGAGAACGTCCGCATCGGGTTCGCGCTTTGAACTAGGGTGTTGACGGCGTCCGTTCCTCGGTCCCCGTGCTTTTCTCTTCTTGCAAAAGGCGGGAAGGCATAAATTCTCGGTCAAAACATAAAATCTGCTCCCCATGCGAGCAGATTCCTATATTTGTGTGCTTTTGTGGGGTCTCAAAATACAAGGCCACCTCCCTTACCTTTCAATTCTTAGTATAAATCATTGGAAACTATAAGTCTATTCTTGGTGCCGAAATTCGCTTACGATAACCAAACCCGGCCGGGACACTATCGTAAGGAGGTCATGCTAACCGTGGGTAAATCTCTAATGGCGACGGGCGTCTTTGCGCGTGCCTCATTTCGCTGGTTCTACCTCGGACGTACCATATCCTTATTGGGGAGCGGTATGACGCCGATCGCGCTTGCTTTCGCGATTCTGCAAACTCGCGGCGGGCAACAACTACTGGGGTATATTATGGCGGCTGAAATCCTACCAAACATCGTCATGTTGCTTCTCGGTGGGAGTGTCGCCGATCGGTATCGTCGGGATCGATTGATTCAGTTCGCCAACGTGGGGGCGGGCTGTGTCCAAGCGGGCATTGCCGCCATTGTGCTGACTGGATCGAATCCGTATGGCATTTTTCCATTAGCTGTGCTCAATGGGATCATCGGCGCCTTCGCGGCCCCAGCGACAGAGGGTATTGTCCCCGAACTGGTCGATCGGAAAGATATTCAGCGAGCCAACGCGTATCTGAATACATCCAGGAGCCTGTCCAAAATTATAGGACCGGCCGTGGCCGGAATCTTGGTCGCTACCGTGGGCGGGGGGTGGGGGATTGCCTTCGATGCGTCAAGTTTCTTGATGGCCGCTCTGTGCCTGACCCGGCTGCGGATTCCGTCGCATCCCGCGCCGGCCCACGATTCACTGACCGATCAAATGCGGGCTGGATGGGACTATTTTGTCCGCCGTCCGTGGATTTGGTCTATTACCCTGGCGTTTACCGTACTGAATCCGATACAAATGGGAGCGTGGCGAGTCCTCGGGCCGATCTTGGCGGAGCACACCTTTGGGGCGGCGGATTGGGGTTTGGTCCTCAGCCTGCAGGCGGCGGGCGCGCTTGCCGCCAGCTTCGGGGGATTGCGACGACAGTCCACTCGACCTCTTAGGACGACAATGCTGTCCACAGTCGTGGTCGGTTTGCCGATGGTAATCCTAGGATTCGAGTTCCCCCTGCCGTACCTAGGGATCGCCGCCGTGTTAGCAGGGGCCGGATCCGCCATGGCGGGAATTGCTTGGACGACTTCCTTGCAGCAAGGGATACCCAAAGATAAGCGTTCCCGCGTGATGGCATTCGATGATTTTGGCTCGTTTGTGGCCATTCCCCTGGGCTTAGTGTTGGTGATGCCGACAGCCGATTGGCTTGGCTTTACGACGGTCGAAATCGTCGGCGGCTTGATGTGGATGATTGTGGCATTGTTGCCGCTTGCTTCACGTAATGTACGGAACATGACCGTGGGAGATATTCAAGCGGAAGCCGAAAGTTCAGATGTGTGTTTGGGATAGGTTTTTGGTTAGTGCCACCATGTGACGCGATTCAAGTCCTGGCAGTTATCGGTAAACGCTTGAAAATTAGATCCGTAGGGATGCCAATTCTGCCCTATGAATAGGGTTAGGGTTTACCAAGGTCCAATTGCTTTGCAACGGATTCGAGTTTGGATGCTGTTTGCACATCGGCTAATTGCTTTTTAATGTGACCCGACGCGCTTACGAAGAAAAAGCTGGGAATGTAGGCCGCTTTTTTAGAAAACACCGTGTTGCGCTTGGGATCTAGAAAGATTCTTTGGGGGTTCAAGTGAAACTCTCGCGCATAGGTCTCCATAGTGGTAGCCAATAGGGATACCGCATGGTTAGTGGGCAATAAAGCCTTCGGATGGTCGACTCCCGCCCCGGAGTTGTTTAGAGGACCTGGAACGCCGATGCCGCCATAGGGTGAGATAACCACGATAGACACCCGGATATGGTGCTGGGTCGCCCAACGAATCAAGGTGGGTTCCTGCCATTTAGCTTCCCAAGCGCAAAATTTGCACCATGATGCCATGGCAATCACAATCCCCCCGGATGGGGCGCCAAACGACGGCGTTACCCAATGTCGCGACGCGACCGAATAGACAGGAGGGCTCGAGGCGGCCGGGGCTTGACCACATCCAACGAGTACGGTGCCACCCAGAAGAGCAGCGATGGTGAAGCGAATGCCAGAACGCAAGCGAGGTTCCTCCTGTATCGGGCCACTTGGCCCGTCGTTTGTGTGATGTGTCTTATGCTATATGGGGGGCTAAGGACTTGCAAGTCTCTTAAGCTACTAACGGCCAGTTTGCTACTCGATCCACGGGCGGCTATGGTTCATAGGTGAACCTCAGTTCCCGAGAGAGGGTATAAGATTCCTTGGAGGCCACGTTGAAGACCTGCCGAACTCAGGTCAGCGCGGAAGGGATTTTGGTCCGGAACCGCGCAGTGTAGGCTGAGAGACGTGCCTGCCTTGGACATATGGGGTAATGGGAAGGTGTGGGCCTGGTATCCGGATGGTTTGCGTTCCAGCTTACACTCAGGTACCGTAGTCATCGAGTCTAAGAAATATTTTCGATAAGGGGAGACGGCTACGTGATGCAATTTTCCGCACCGGACCTAGAGGAATTTTATCGCTATGCTTCCGTCAAGGGATTTTCGATCGATCATCGAGAAGAACGGGCAGCATTGATGACCAATCTATCAGGCAGTTATGAAATTTGGGAGTTAGACTTCAAGACGGGATACCCCATCATGTTGTCACACGCGGGGAAGAATCTTCATGCCGTCGATTACGATCCGAATGGTCGGTACCTACTGGTTACCGTAGATGCTGACGGCGATGAGAACACCCAATTATATGTTTTGCCTCCGTCGGGAGGGGGATTAGAGCCTCTAATAGTCCACGAGGGCTACCGCCATCATGTGCTTCATTTGACTAAGGATGGAGACCGACTCTATTACGCCTCCAACCACGAGAACCCCCAATTTTACAACAACTACCGACGGGATCTTCTAACTGGGGAAGAAACTCTTCTGGTGGCGGGTAACGAGGTTCCCACCCTCATCGTTCAAGTTTCACCGGATGAAAAAACCTGGATCATTCTGAAGTCTTACGCTAACACGCATATGGCGGGTTATGTGGGAACTCTCAACGAACAATTTTCCCTGGTGGAGGACCCGATGAAGCCGCATGTCGTGTACGGAGCCCTGTTTGCCACCGACCAGGAAATTTGGTTCGCTACTAATTACGATGCAGAACGATCGTATTTGGCCCGATATGACCTGAACCGACATCAGATGGAAAAAGTTTTGGAGATCCCTGGGGAAGATTTAGTGGAAATCCAAATGGATCGCGCTCATCGACAGATCATTGGCGTGACCGATCGCGGAGTGGATCAACGCGCCTATCGAATCGATCTGGACCATCCGCAGGCGGTGCCGGTGGACTTACCGGTAACGCTAGTAGCCGAGATGACGGTGACGGACCAGGGGACCTGGTATCTGGCCGGACAATCCGAAGCACTGCCGTCGAATCTCTATCGGTTCGGACCTGACGGTTGGCAAGCGTTGACCACGAACCGAGCCTTAGGTATTACACAAACCGAGGCGACTCGCGCCGACGTCATTCGCTATACCTCGTTCGATGGTCTCGAGATTGAAGGCTTATGGTTTCATCCCAAAAACCCCAATGGATATACTATTCTCTGGCCGCACGGGGGTCCACAAGCCATAGAGCGCCGACAATTCCGCCCGATATTTCAGTATCTGACGTCACTTGGCTACCAGATTTTCGCCCCTAACTTCCGCGGCAGTACAGGGTACGGTCTCAGATTTACGCAGATGGTAGAAGGAGATTGGGGGCACGGACCACGGCTAGACGTGTTAGCGGGATTAGATTGGCTGGAACAACAAGGGCGTTTAGACCCCCGGCGCGTTTTTGTTATGGGAGGAAGCTATGGCGGGTATATGGCGCTGTTGCTTCACGGACGTCATGCGAATCGGTTTCGAGCCGTCGTGGATATTTTTGGCCCATCGGATCTCAGGACCTTTTTAGCGTCAGTCCCGGAAACTTGGAAACCCATGATGACACGATGGCTGGGAGATCCCGAGAGTCATCCGCAAAAGTTTACAGACGATTCCCCGATTACATACGTGGATGACATGACGCTACCGATGCTTGTAGTCCAAGGGGCCAACGATCCGAGGGTCGTCAAGGCGGAGTCGGACCAAATGGTGGCGGCATTGCGAGGTCGGGGCCGTTTGGTTGAATATCTGGTTCTCGAGAACGAAGGACACGGCTTTGCCCAAAAAGACAATGAAATCAAAGCCTATCGGGCGATCGCGGAATTTTTGGAGGCTCAGCGAAGGCGGGTTGAAGAATCTCTTGAAATGCATTGACAGGTGGTAGGCAACCTGGGATAATGCCCCCATTCGTAAGAGATCAGAGGAGGTGGAGACTATGACCAAATTGCCTGGGTTTGTGGTGCGTACGGGATGGTCTCCCCTTCCTGAGGTATTAGTGTCCTAATCTCCTGGATTAGTTGGACTGTGCTCTCAGCCATGGGTCAAGACCTCCCATGGCTTTTATGTTGTTCGCATCGGAGATGCGACAAAAACGAGGGGGCAGACCGCATTGATCGATTTAACGGAGTGGGGTTGGAATCACGATTGGGAATCTCAGTATCGGGCGATGAAAGAGCTCGGGCAGCCCGCCCGCATAATAGCGATGTATCAGGGGATTTTTCGGGTGATAACGCAAAATGGTGAAAGCTGGGCGGAGATTGCAGGACGCCTACGGCATGACGTGAAAACCGTGTGGCCAGTAACCGGTGACTTCGTAGTGGTAAGGCCTAGCTCTCGCGACATCATCGTTGCCGTATTAGACCGGCATTCCGAGTTGGTGCGTAAAGCCGCCGGAGAAACGTCAGAACACCAGACAGTGGCTGCTAACGTGGACACCACATTTCTTATGCAGTCACTCGATCGGGATTTTAACCTTCGACGCTTAGAGCGGTATCTGGCAATGGTGTGGCAGGGGCGGAGTCGACCCGTGGTTATCCTAACCAAAAGCGATTTAGCCGCCAATGCCGATGATTATGTTTACCAAGTAACGCGACTCTCCCCGGGTCTCCCGATTCATTGCATCAGTTCGGCGACGGGAGAAGGTTTAGAGGAGTTGACGTCCTACTTGGTTCCAGGAAGCACGGTGGCGTGTGTGGGATCCTCAGGCGTGGGGAAATCGACCTTAATTAATAGGCTTTGTTCCGGGGTCGAACAGGCTACTCAGGAGACTCGGGGTAGCGACCAGCGTGGTCGCCATACCACCACGCACCGGGAACTCTTTTTTACTGTGGAACGAACTCTCCTGATCGATACCCCTGGGATGCGAGAGCTCTACCTGGCTGAAGGAGACGTGGGTCTGGATCTCACGTTTCAAGACGTGATGAAGTGGGCCGATGGGTGCCGTTATCGTGATTGCCAGCATCGCGGCGAACCAGGGTGCATGGTTAAAGGTGCCATCGACACGGGACGTCTCGATCCGGACCGCTGGGAAGCTTACCAAAAGCTCCAAAAAGAAATTCTGTATCAGGAACGGCGGGCTAGTCCCAAGGCGTGGGCCGGGTCTCGGGAACAATGGAAGAAACGGTCCAAAATGGGACGCCAAAATCGACAGGCTAAAGAAGGCCGCTATCACGAATCATGAGCGCGAACGACGCACGGAATAGGGACCAGTTCCCGCGCATGGGGCCCCTACTTCGTAGAGGACGTCGAACCTGGGCTAAAGAAAAGAGAATGAGGCTCCTCCATCCGGAGAAGCCTCATTCTCTTAGGTAGTTCGTGATGTTGCGTTGTTTTGGTCCCCGGGTCGACTAAGAATGGGAACCATGACTGCAATAAGCATCAATAATAACGTCAGCACCAGCCAAGTAGAGCTGGAGGTTAGAATTAAGGGACCCAAGAACACCGGGAAAATTGCCACACCAAGGTTCGAAATAATGCTAAACCCTGCAGTGGAGATGCCAGCTGCACCGGCTGAGTGAGCTTGATGCGCCGATGCTTCGAGCGCCATCGAATACCATCCGTTGCCTAAGGCACCGAGTACAAAAAAACCGACTTCTAGTGCCGCGGCACCGTGGGCTACCTTCCCGGTAAGCGCCAGCCCTACCCAAAGGAGCGCTAACCAGGTCAACACGCCCAAGAATTTTTGGTATTGGTGGGGATTAGCCACGTGATCGGCAAGTGCTGCCAAGATGATGGCACCGACTGCAGAACCCAAAAAGGCTAACGCCGTTAAAAGGCTCCCCAATGCTAATGCACTGGGGACCGATAACCCAAGTTTACCTAACGCTTCGCCTGCAATCGACCCCAACATCACGCTAATCGAGGCGACAGCCAATCCTACCAGGCTCCAACGGGTGATGAGCAACGGACGTCGGATTTTCGTCTTTTCGGGTGCGGGCAAATGTTTCAGGTTGGCATAGAGATTGATGCCCGCCAGGGCGTTGACAACGGTCACAAACCACAGCGTTCCAGTCACCCCAAAGCCCTGTAACAGGGTGGGCGCGGTGAAGGCTCCGAGCGCCATCCCGAAAAATAGTAAGCCTATGGTCAATCCTGTGAGAGTGCGAGGTTTCGGATGGCGGGTGAGTTTCAGCACGGCGCCGATGGGAGAGATAATCATAGGATAGGCCAAGGCTGCCACTGCTTGGCCCATCAAGGCTAGTGAATAACTGGATCCGATGGCACGAATGGCCAAGCCGATAATGGACACCACAATGGCTGCCTTAAAGAGTTGTTGAGGACCACTTTTCATTGCCCACCATGCCGCGGGTAACGAAATCACCACCATGGCGTAGCCGTAAATGGAGATTAGTAACAAGACCTGAGACAGCGAAGTCTTATAAAGGCCAATAAGGCTAGGTATCATCGGTGCTAAGACGAACCAGGCAAAACCAACGGAAAATCCCATCAAAACATATGCGGTGACGAACCGGGTGCGATCGGTGGATTCCATGTCATCCCCTACTTTAACGCAAAATGTGAAACGCTAATCAATTAGACAAAAATCACCGATATCCTTCTTTTTTGGTCTGCTTGGCAACTAGTCGTTTTGCGGTGGGGGGAGTATGATTTGATCGAGAGCCAGGGGGGCGTTACGATGGGAGACTACCGACCTGCTATCGACCAATTAATTGGCAAGGTGGGCGTCATTGTCGAGACGGTCCCAGCCGATCGGTCTGGGCGCGGCATTGTCAAAGTAGGTGGCCAACTGTGGACCTGCGAGACCGATGAACTCACCCCTATCGAGAAAGACGCCACCGTTTGGATTTCCGGGCGTAATGGGGTGAGGCTACAGGTCTTGTCCCAATACGATCCCTAAATAGGGAAGGTGAGCACTAAGATGATAATAGGCATTGTTGAAGTCGTGGTCGTGATCGTCGTCGCAGTAGCGGTAGTGCGAGGACTATTTCGCGTGGTGCCCCAAGGTTCGTTGGGAGTGGTGCAGCGGCTCGGGAAGTTCCAGCGCGAGGCGCAGCCTGGTTTAATCGTAAAGGTTCCGTTAGTGGATTCGGTCCAATTGGTTAGTACCAAGTCGGTCACTGTGAATCTGACCCCCGAACCCGTGATCACGGCCGACAATGTGAGTCCGGTGATTGATGCCTACTTCATATATCAAGTGGTCGATGCCAAAAGCTTTCTGTATGAAATGTCCAATCCCGAATTAGCCATAAAAAATATCGTGTCGGCAACCTTGCGCTCGGAAGTCGGCCAAAGAAAACTCGCGGATGTCATGGTTCATCGAGAGCAGATAAATGCCAAACTTCGTGTAGACATGGATGACGCGACGGGTGGTTGGGGGATTCGTATCGTTCAGGCCTCGATCCGTCAGGTCGACCTGCCCAAGGAAATGCAGCAAGCCATGGAAGCGCAAAAGAAGGCCGACGCCAATAAGCTTGCATCCATTGAACAGGCACAAGGTGCTAAAGAATCAGCCATTCTGGAAGCCGAGGGATCTAAGCAGGCAGCCATCGCCAAAGCACAAGGAGAACAACAATCCATTGTTCTGCGGGCCGAAGCCGCCAAACAAGCCCGGGTTATGGAGGCAGAAGGGGAAGCCCAAGCGATGCAGACCCTGGCCGAAGCTCAAGCTATCGCGGTCCGCATGGTCAACCAAGCTGTTTTGAATTTGGCCGATGAACCCGGAAAAGGTTGGAGCGAAGAGAAAATCCGTGCCGTGATGCAACTGAAATCTCTAGAAGCCTTGATCGCGGTGGGGCAATCTCCCGCCACAAAGATTGTATTACCGGCAGAGTTGCAAAGCATCGGGGGAATACTGACTGCACTGCAGGGATTAAAAGACTAAAAACAAAACGCTCGACCGTACGCGGTGAAAGGCACGACAATTCTTGGCGGCTATACACCGAGGGAACGTCCTGAGTCGCCATTTTTGGGTTGCCATGTGACGATTGGCATTTTTGGGTTAGGATAAGGCTGCTAGGAGCGAAGGCATGATGCGGGTTCTCTCCCCCAATAGGGGTAAGCTAAAATGTTCTTCAATGAGACGGAGGACCGAAGTGTGATCAAACGTCTCATGAATGACCCCAGGGGACAAATGATCGGCTAGCACCAGTGCGGGCACTCGGATGCCGGGGCCAAACGAGTCTACCACGGGTGGGGCGACATGGTCATAATACCCACCCGCTTCATCGAAGTTGATGACCAATAGCATGTTAGCCCATTGCGGTCCTTGCTTCAGTGTTTCGTAAACCAAACGCACGGAATCGAGGGATGTGCCGAGGGACAGTGGGGGATGGCCACTGTAATAAATCCCTGGCGCAAGAAATGTGACTGCAGGAAGGGTACCCTCTCTCGCGTCGTCAAAGAACTGAGCGAGGGGTACTACGGAGCGGGAGAGCGGCGGGTGCCGAAATCGGGGAAACCAGAGTAGGGGACAGAAGAGGAGGGCGTGGGCGAGGAGAGCTCCCGTAGGACCGGGACAGAAGTCGCCGACATAATATTTCCAGCCTACTCCGACATTCTCTAACTGATCGAATAGCGTGGGCATGTCGAATGTCTTAAATGACCATGGCTTCAGATCGTTTTTGAGCCCGTTGCTCGTCCCGGCAATGAGGTATAAGCGATTGGGAAACGTCGGTCCTAATACTGCACAGTGATAATGATCGAGGACGCGAGACTTTCGGGCTAGATCGACAAACCCTGGAAAACGATCCGGGCGGTAATAGCCCATCGTGCACGGACCAAACCCATTCATGGCGCCGTGGTTCCATTCGTGGTGGATGGCCTCCCATGAGTGATTGGGATTGGACCACTGCGCTAGCGACCAAGTGCCTAATGCAAATGGCTTGAGTCTTCCGTGGGGACCGGATACCTCCCGTTCCGGGTTAAGTCCATCGGCCCCAGGGAAATGGCCCAGTAGCTGATCGAATGAGTGATTTTCGATAGTGTATACGACGATGTTCGTGAACTCAACGGTCATGAGATGCCTCCCATCGGGGTGGATTGTCTCCGATGTCGACTGGTTTCTTTGGAAGCAAAGTCTCGCGGAACATCCACGATGATTTCGTCGTATGATATGCGTCGCGATCATTCTTTGTGAGCGCACCAATAGCTTTAGAGTGCGGAGAGTGCCAGTTTTTCACATCACCAGGGCTCGAAAGAATCGAATGCCGGAGATGACTCCTGTCGCGTCAAGCGGTGGGATCCTGAGCAAATTGGGAATAGTTCAGTGTTGAGCGCTAAAGCAGCGCTTAGATGCGCTGCTTTAGGAGTTGGGGTTCTTATGGTCAAACCAACTCCATGGCTTGACGTAGGAGGTCATAGGCGCTAGTAATTCCGGATTGCACGGGTTCCGACCCGAATCCGGGGTTCCAAGGATGAAACAGTTCATCACTGATGACCATCAGCGCTGCGACCGAGAGACCCAGTTGGTGACCAACATGAAAGTAGCAAGACATCTCCATATCCACCATGTGACATCCCTGGTTCGTAAAGTGCCGAATCTTTTGGGGCGTTTCTCGGTAAATGGCGTCGGTGGTCCAATTATTGCCGAAGGGAAGAGCGGGATCCACTTGGGCTAGCTGTTCGGTCATGAAATGATCGGCCTTAGCCCACCCGTCTAAACCGTAATGGGAGGACGTTCCCTCGTCACTCCAAGCCTGAGCTACTCCTACCACGGTCCCAAGCGTGTAACGTGGGTCGAGACTACCCGCGTAGCCTAGTACCCAAAGTCGCCGTGCCCCCAGTTCGACGAGTTCTTCCATCGTGCCCGCTGCCAATGGAGCCCCAACGGGACCCCTCAGTAGAGTGGCGGTCTGATTGGAGAAGATGGGTCCGGCATGGATGGTTATTGGGAGGGTATCCATGTCCCACAAAGCGGCCTTTTCAGCCAAGTTTCCTACGTAGGATAGAATAACGTCGGGGCGGATGTTAAAGTCGGCTCGGTTGACCTTTCTGACACGACAGATATAGTCGATGAAATGACGGGCCGTAAAATGGGGTTCGGATTCTCTCACGTCACGTTAAGTCCTTTCCGGAATGTGGTGGATAGACGCGCATGGTCGATGGCGTGTTAGTCTCAGTATATCGCTGTCTAGGTGTGCTGACGAGTCGCAAATAATGGTTTATGTTTGGGTGACCGAACGGTCCTGTGGTTGTCCTGGCCCGAATTGCTGATTGCGCTCGTTCTAGTGCTCTAGTATCATTAAAACCCAATATGTGCCGCTAGAGGAGACATGAAAATGGAGCTATATGACGTAACGGTAGTGGGTGGCGGCCCAGTAGGCCTTTTCGGAGCGACCATGGCGGGCTTGCATGGGATGCGGGTAAAAATGATCGAGAGCTTACCTGAACTCGGGGGGCAACTTTATACCCTCTATCCTGAGAAACCAATTTATGACGTCGCAGGATTTCCCTCCATTCTTGCTAAGGACTTAGCGGCGGCGCTCGTTACTCAGATGATGCGGTTCACACCGACCGTATGCATGGAGGAGTCGGTGCTGGCGGTCAATGAAGCACAAGGGGAGGGCGGGTCCGAATTCATTTTAACCACGAGTAAAGGAACCCATCGGACACGTACCGTTTTGATTGCCGCTGGTCTCGGATCATTTGTTCCGCGAAAGATTCCAGCATTGAACGCAGACAAGTTTGAAGATAAGGGCCTGCATTACTTAGTTCCGGCATTGACCCACTTTGCGGGGCGGCAAGTGGCGGTGATTGGAGGCGGAGATACCGCCGTGGATTGGACCTTGGCCGTTGCGCCCTATGCTCGTGCTGTGCACCTGATTCATCGTCGTGATCAGTTCCGGGCGCACGAAGACAGTCTGCGCCAACTTCGGGATGCCGATAATATCTCGGTATATACCTTTACCGAAGTCAAGGAAATTGTGGGCCAAGAGCGCGTTGAAGCCGTAAGACTCGTCGATACTGATAAGGATACGGAAGTCATGTTGCCGGTCGATGCGGTAATCGGGGGTCTGGGATTTGTGCCTAATTTGGGTCCGGTTAAAACCTGGGGCTTAAATCTCAAAGGATCTAGTATCGAGGTGTCATTGGCTAGCATGGAGACGAATCGTCAGGGCTTCTACGCCGTAGGTGATGTGGCCACCTATGATGGGAAGGTAAAATTAATCGCGACCGGATTTGGAGAAGTGGGCATCGCCATTGCCCGAATCCGGAGTTATTTACACCCGGACTTGAAAGGACTTCCTCATAGTACCAATGTGAAAAGCCTGAAGAATTAGGAGAATCCGGTTTTTAAGATAGCCCGGTTTATCGGGTCGACAAGAGCGAGGTTCGGCATGGGAATTTTTCGCTACTCGTCGACCGTGAGTCGACGACCTAGCAGATGTGCCCACAAGATAGACAGGATGCGCCAATGACTGAAGGCGATGGGGGCACCGGGCGCGGGGTCACGGGCTATCGTGCGGATGGAATCGGTAATGCGCGTGGTTGCGTCGTCAAAGGACTCGACAAAAGGCCCTTGAGCGTCATGCTCAAGGTAGTTTCTAATGATACGATCAAATCCCCGCTGATCATAGAATGTCGAACTACCGAACGCGACTTCGCCGAGAGTGGTCCGCTCGTCGAGTGGGACGTTAAGAATTCGTGCTAATTCTCCTGCCGAATCGGAGGTTTTGGGCTCGTCGTGCTGGCATAGGGGACCATTGATGCGGTGCGACCCGAGGACCGGAATCGGCGGCAGACGGTGGTGGAAGCCCATTACTAGGTAGGATTCCGTGGTTTGGTCGGCGAAGCGCTGTTGTGTTATGTCGCGTGTCTCGAAGAACTGATGCTCTAAAGAGCGAGAATGCATCCGGTTGCTTATGGAAGAACGAGGGACTCGAGTACCATACTGCACTGCATGATCTCATCCCGTTCCATATCGTTGATGAGGAGGAGTGAGCCATCCCAAAAATGTCCCGACCTATAAAGGATCCTTACTGATGAATGAATGGGCACAACCCTTGACCTCATGGTCGTATGGTTGTGCCTCCATAAGAGATCGTTCAATCTATTGTAAAACGTTGACCGTGTTGGTGTTATCGTTGGTGAAAAACACCTGTAAGTGACCGTTGGTAGCTAGGGCGTATACTCCAAATAACGCTGAGTGGGCTCCTGTTACGGGGTTAACCGGTGTCGAATCGAGTATCTTTTGGCCTACCACATAGGCCCGACCGTTGTTGAGGCGAATTTCGACCAAGTGGCTATTTCCTTGGTTGACGACGAGTAAATCTCCGTTAAGTGGGTCAAAGGTGATGCCGGTGGGGGCGTTTAAGGCACCACCCTGATAGATAAGTTGCCCTGTCCCTTGATTGGGGGTGCCGATTCCGTTCCAACTGTAGGCACGAATTGAGTTGTCCTGGGTGTCGGTGACATAGACCATATGGGTCCAAGGATCATAAACCATGCCTTGGGGTCCTCTCGCGGTACGGGCGGTAGAGCCTTGATGCGCAAGCCCTTGTCCGATCACAGTGAAATGGGTATTTGTGTTAAAGTTCGGTGGAGAGAATCCATACATGGCGTCAATGGTCCCGGTCAACACATTGGTCACAAAGAAGGCAGGTGTGGTTGGGTTCGGAACAAAAGCTTGGCCCCACGGCCCTGAGAGTAGGGAGTTCGTAATGATACTCCCCCCGTTGGGGAACTGCCCACCGGTTGGGGTTAGTACCACATCACTGCCGGGACCCGATGACCCAAAATTTGCTATCCAGATCGGTCCCTTAGGGCTAACCGCCAACGCGGCCGGGACCAATAGGCTTGAGGCGACGGGAGATACACGGCCCGTAGTAGGGTCAATGGCCTCTATCGTAGAACCGGCACCGTTTTTCCCAGCTGCGTTCGAAAAGTTACTAACCAAGAGGTCGCCGTAATAGGGGTTGGGGGCGGTGCTGGTTCCGGCAAAATTGTCATAAGTCAAACCATAAGGATTCATGTCTTTGTTGGGTGCATCCACTGTGCTAGCGACGGTGGTAATCGTATTGAATGAATTAATGGATCCACCTTCCATTCGCGAAGTGACGGAGGTCGGCATGTACTGCACAGTAGGGGCTGTGAGGTTGCTCGGAGAGGATATCAAGTTGCTGGGGTAAATTTGGTTCAGTGACGGGCTGGTGGCAGCGCCTACTTGGGCCCATCCAACGCCATTCTGGATCGGAATCGTCACTCGCGAAACGAAGCTATTATTAGGACCCCATAATAGACTACTCGTGTCGACCAACGTCACCTCTCCATTAAATCCGGGGATGGGCTGGCCGCCCCCATTGGAGACCTTGACTTGAATGGAATCCAACCCTTGGCTCGACGTCACGAGACTGCTCGTGGCAGGGCGTAGCGTCACGGTGGTTGCCGGGGATACTGCCGTTAGTACGTTGGTGCGGGTTGGTATCGCTAGATTCCACGCACGGGATGCTAATTGATTGGCTTGCATGGCATATCCAACAACTTGATAGGACCCTGCAGGGATATGTTGCCAACTAAACGTGTCACGAGTCGAGTAGTTTTGGCCGACGACCCAGTGGCCATTGAGGTCAACCCAAAATTGATACTCGGTTGAAGAAGTCGCCTGCGGATCAGTGATGGTGTAAGTCGCAGTAGTTCCGGCGGCGATACTACCTGCGGGGCCATGAATTACGATGGAAGGGGTAGCGGCTAGTACGGGGATGCTTGCCCATCCCATTGCCAGTGCAGAACTTGCCATCGCCAATGTTGTTTTCGTCGTGGTGCGCATAAAACCCAGACCTCCTAATTTATCCTGTTTATTTTTTTATCGGGGTAGAATACAATCGGCGGAAAGCGTCCGCTCTTCCCACCGATTGCTGCTTTCTTAAAGAAGATTCGTTCCTGGAAGCCTGAGAGTTGCATTCGCGCAATATAAATTTGGATCGGAACCTTTCCAAGCCCAAAAAGCGGGAAAGGTATCCACCGCACGGTTGCTATGGTCGCTTATGACAACGGCAAGTGCCCACCCAGGAAAGAACCAACTCTCCCTGGGTCCCGGGGCTAATACCACGGTGAATATCCCCAGTGTTTAATTCGACGAGGGATCTACGGTCTAGACTGCCCGAATGGACCGTCACGAGAAAATGTCATCGGGTTTCGTTGCAACAATCTTTGCCATCGTCGGCAACTATTCGGGTATTCAGAACGAACATCTCCATGAAGATCTCCGCGGCATTGTATGGTACGTTACGGGGAGAGGTGATTGACCATGTTCATGGCGTCGAGACCCTGGAAAGGATGAGGGTAAAAACGCTGAAGCTGGAAGAGCTTCTGGTTAGCTTAGACGATGCCCCGGATCGTTTGGAAGAAATCTACCGCCGGCTCGCTCGACGTTTAAGCGGTATGATTCGTGTTGCAGGGACTCCAGAGTCTGATGTGGCCGACGTGCTGCAGTTAGTGCTGTTGGATGTGTGGCACTTTGCCAAACGATTTGACCCCAAGCGAGGAACAGCTGAGGCTTGGATCTTTAAGATAGCCCGTAATAAGGTGGTCGATCACAAACGGCGCATGATTCGGCAACAAAAAATTCAACTGCGCACCGAAGAAATTTTATACGAACCTACCATCTTTGAAAGAGATTTCTCTACGGGGTCGGTCATGGATGACCTGTGGACGGAGGTTTCCATTGAGGAAAAACAGGTTTTAGTCTTAGCCTATTATTACGGGTTTACCCAAAAAGAGATTGCGATCATACAAAAGGCTCCAGTCGGTACGGTGAAAAGTCGGGCCTCCCGAGGCCTCGAAAAAATGCGGCGAGCATGGATGGCAAAGGAGAATCCTCAGTCATGAAGGCACACCATTTAGACGATCTGGAGTTATTAATCGCACTGTCATCGGTAGCGCCTCGTCGTATTAGGGTCTCGAGACACTTAGCACGATGTGTTCTCTGTCGCGATCGACAAAAGTCTCTAGAATCCTTGGTGCCTAGCTATTCTCCGAACGATCGGGAAGTCCCCAATTGGGAAGTCGTAAACCCAATTCCGAAGGGTAAGATAGCCACGTGGCGCTGGCCTTTTGCTGCAACTACAGCGGTGGTCATGCTCATCGCAGTATTGTGGTGGCCGCATGCGTTGTGGAATACAGCGCCCACAGGATTCGATGCGGCCTCTATCATGTTGTTTGGCCAAACTCGCGAAATGCAGGTAATCCACGGCCACGGACAGGTCGTCGTCAAATATTCGAGGCAAGGAAAGTGGGCACTCATTGAGACCCACGCCTTAGCACGACTACCTCAAGGTCGAATCTATGAAGCTTGGTGGATTGAGGGCACCCAACACTACAAGGCAGCTGTGTTCTCTACGAAGAACGGCGGTCAGACTTCTCTATGGATATACCATAACGCTCCATTAAAATATGTAAATGGGATTGGCATCACATTGGAACCCTCTCCGGGCACGTCGAAACCCACGGGGCTGAAGGCGTTCTTCCTTAAGCTCCCGTCCTCATCATAGCGAGTGCTCCAATGTCTCGGGTGCAGAGCTCCCATCAGGGCAGACAAAGGGCTCGAAGTGGTTTACGTACCATGGGAGCGATTCGCGACCAATCATGTGGTTTGTTTGACGAAATGCAGTAATCTAAAACGAGCAACATAACCCCTGGCCGCGACCACGAGGACTCCGAGTCCCAGTAAGCACGGTATCCGATCGTTGGGTGACCCCGACCTTGCGATGAGTCACTCTCGATCGCAAGCGGTAATAGCCAAGAGCAAAAGCCGACGCCTCATTGTGGCGCCGGCTTAGGACCCGGACAACTAGGACTGAAAATAGTTTCGGTTTATCTCGATATATTTTTTGTCTTCGGGATTGAGGTCTTCGTCCATGAAGATAGCTCCCACCGGACATTCCGGGACACAAGCCCCGCAATCGATACAGACTTCTGGGTCGATGTAGAGTTGGGGACTTTCGTCAAATGCCCCGTCTCCATCGAGAGTCGTTGCCGGATGAATACAATCCACCGGGCAAACTTCGACACAACTTTGATCCTTAGTATCCACACAAAGGCCGGTAATCACATGCGCCATTGTCGTCGGTTCCCTCCATTTCTCGTCATTTCACGCCGACTAGCCTAATGCCATCGACCAATCGTGGACAAAAGCTCCCTCCAGATACTTTTCTACATCCATGGCGGCCCGGCAGCCACTACCGGCTGCGGTGACAGCCTGCCGATAATGAGGGTCCATCACATCTCCGCAGGCAAATACTCCTTTAACACTGGTAGCGCTGTTGCGCGGATTGGTGAGAATGTATCCAACGGGATCTAACTGCAATTGACCCCCTAAAAATTCGGTATTAGGCCGATGACCAATGGACACAAAAAGACCTTCAGTCTCAATGATCTTGGTCTTTCCCGTCTTATTGTCTCGGACCTCAAGCCCTCGCACCTGATTGTTCTCAGATCGGACCGATACCGGAGTGCAGTCTAGCGCCCATCGGATTTTCTCATCTTGGTGTGCACGATCTTGCATCACTTTAGAGGCTCGTAAGGTGCTCCTGCGGTGGACGATCGTGAGTTCCGACGCAAAACGGGTTAAATAGGTGGCCTCTTCCATGGCAGAATCTCCTCCACCCACGACTACAATCCGCTTATTGCGGAAAAAGAACCCATCACAGGTGGCGCACGTGGAAACGCCGTGTCCAATCATCTCGGATTCACCCGGGATCTCCAAGAGTTTAGCGGAAGCTCCGGTAGAGATGATTACGGCGTCTGCTTCGTGCGTGTCGTTCTCGTTCACCGTGACCGTAAACGGCTGCCGACTGAGGTCCACGCGCGTGACCCACCCCTCTTGAAAATGGGCGCCAAAACGCGCGGCTTGAGCCCGGAGGTTTTCCATAAGGTTAGGACCTAAAATGCCGTCGGGGAATCCGGGAAAGTTTTCCACCTCGGTGGTGAGGGTTAGCTGTCCCCCGGGCTCGTTGCCTTCGACCACAAATGGCACTAAATTAGCGCGTGCTGCGTAAATCGCCGCGGTGAGGCCGGCGGGACCGGTGCCTAAAATCATTACTCTATGGTGTGCCATACTGCCGTATCGCCCTCCATTAGGTCCTTCCTTCTAAAACGCTTCTTAGTGAGGACCAAAATATTCTGTTAGGAAGTATAACCGAAATTAGGGGCGACGACCACGGGAATCGAAGCCGGCTAGCAGGAATTGCGGCGGTTGTGGTCGAAGCATACCCCTATTGGGGAGGCGTGAAGATGAGGGTAAATTTGGAAGAAGATTATGATGTTCCATATTGGAGACGGCAAATTGAACAAAACACATTTTCCGCGGTGGACATCGTCTGGTTTCATTTGGAACGTATTGCGACGTGGGATCAGAGCGGTCCCTCATTAAATTCCGTGGCGGAGCTTAACCCGGATGCGTTAGCGATCGCTGAGGCTCTCGATGCAGGTGACCGCCGAGGACCCCTATTCGGGGTGCCAGTGATGGTGAAAGATAATATCGACACGGGCGATAAGATGCACACGACAGCCGGATCACTTGCACTAGCCGAGTCCTATGCCACAGCAGATGCGCCATTGGTGGTGCGATTACGCCGAGCGGGTGCCATCTTGCTAGGCAAAACCAACCTCACGGAACTGGCTAATTTTATGTCGGACCATATGCCTAACGGTTATAGTGGACGTGGCGGCCAAGTGTTGAATCCTTACGGACCGGGCCAGTTGGATACCGGAGGGTCTAGCGCCGGATCTGGAGTTGCCGTCGCGGCCGGGTTAGTGCCCCTGGCTATCGGCACCGAGACTTCGGGGTCCATTTTAAGCCCAGCCAGCCAAAACTCTGTCGTCGGCATCAAACCGAGCATGGGTTTGGTGAGTCGTACAGGGATCATTCCAATTGCCCATAGTCAAGATACCGCGGGACCGATGACTACCACGGTGCGTGATGCGGCTCTGGTGCTCGGGGTGATCGCGGGGCCGGACCCTAACGATCCCATCACCTTGAGTTCACCGTTTGGAGAAGCTCATGACTTCACTCAATATCTAGATGCGAGACGCCTAGCAGGCGCGCGTCTGGGATTGGTCGGCCAGGGGTATCAAAGAGATTGGACCGAATCCGACCGCGTGGTGATGAGAAGAGCTGTGGAGGACTTACGCACGTTGGGTGCTTACGTTCATGAGGACGTTAGGCTACCTGACCGTGAAGAAGTGTCTTACGAGGTCTTAATCCATGAATTCAAGGTGGGTCTCAATGCCTATTTGAGGCAATTAGGACCCAGGGCCTCTGTCCATTCATTAGGCGAACTCATTCGCTTCAACCACCAAAACGCAGAAAAATCCTTGAAGTATGGACAGTCCATTTTACTGCAGTCCGAAGCCACCCGAGGCACGCTCTTGGAAGCATGCTACTGGAAGTGTCGTAAACAGGATTTGGAATGGTCTCGGACTAACGGGATTGATGCGGCCCTGGATACACATCAGTTAGATGCCCTCTTATTTTATGGTAATTATGGGGCGAACATTGCAGCGCGGGCTGGGTACCCCTCCATTACGATTCCTGCTGGATATCGAGACGATGATGGCAAACCTATCGGCCTTACCTTTACGGGGAGAAGGTTTTCTGAACCGGTGCTGCTTGGCTTGGCATACGCCTACGAGCAAGGCACGCGTCGTCGACGCCCCCCTCGGTTCGACAGCTGAACCATGGAGGTTAAACCGATCGTGAGGTTGATGCGTCCGGTGCCGTTGGTCATCTGGAGCGTACCTACCGTAGCCCTGGGATTTTTCTTGCAAGATCACCCATTTCGAGCGAGCGTCTGGTCTTTAGCACTCGCAGTGATTGGGTCTCTCTTGTTACAGGGATTAATTACGCATGGCCTCAACGATATGTTTGACTGGGATTCCGGTACGGACCGCGAAACCACCGGAATCATCTCCGGTGGTTCCCGGGTCTTAGTCGATGGGCTGGTGTCACGACAACAGCTGTGGCGGGTGGTGTGGGTGGCTCTGGGACTGTATCTGGCTGTGACGTTTAGTCTCGCCCTTCTGCGCGGACCTTGGGTCTGGGTGTGGTCAGGCCTTGGACTCTGGGGTGCTGTCACCTATAGTGTTCCGCCTTTGAGATTTTCTTACCGACCCTATCTTGGCGAATGGATCGCACTGATGCCAGCCATGGTGTCCGGTGTGATGCTGGGTGGAATTGCGGCAAATCCGACACTGAGCGCACGCTTGGTATGGGGATCCTTGATCTACGGAGTCTTTTGCGTGGCGTCGGTGATGCAACATCACTTGAGCGACATGGATGCTGACTGGGCTGCCCATCCACCCAAACGTACGACCCCCGCCTACTGGTACCATGGCCTGAAACGACGGCCAGAGAACCTGATCTTACTCTACGAACTCCTAGCTGGGATTTTAGGAGTACTGGCCTCGATCTGGGTGTGGAGTGGCTTCATTTGGACTTTGGTGATGTTGATCGGTGCGGTGGGGATCACAACATCCACGTCGCAACCGTCCACGCCCGCGCGTCTCACCTCCCGGGATCTGGCGATTAAGCTGCTCTCTCTCGCCAATGTCGTTGGGCTTTGGGGCATTAGTCGACTGCGGTGACAGCCACAGGCTGGTCGAATCTCCATATCGGCGAGCACCACGGGGGTCGCTGTCGAATGTCTAGCGATTGAGCGAATGAATGTAGAACATTACCGCGAAATGTTAGACGTGGGCGCCGGCTACTGGGGCTTGTTCCGGATTTCGCAGAAAAAAGGTCTGGAGAATCTCGTGAATATTTTGATCCGAATCCAATTCATGGGATCCTCCAGGTGTGACGACGCCGGATGTCCATATCTACTTCTATCGCTGGTGAGGGACTTTGACCTAGCCGTTCCGGTGATGAGTTCCAGGTCAGCGTGACGGCTGTTTCAGCCGACGCGGTGTCGAATGACGTACACTGATGGGGTTTCACAAGAACCCGAGAGACCCCATCAGCAGTTAAAAGGCTGGGCTTGTCTTAGCGGTGAGATGTCTCCAAGGCTTGACTAAGGTCGTCCCAGAGGTCGTCCACATGTTCTAGACCTACGGATAGGCGGATAAGGTTGCCTCCTGCCCCGGCCAGTTCTTGCTCGGTGGTCGACAATTGTTGATGGGTTGTACTCGCCGGGTGAATCGCCATAGAGCGGGCGTCACCGACGTTGGCCACGATAAGCCACAGACGGAGTTGGTCCATAACGCGAAGCGCGGCCTGGGGTCCGCCTTTGAGACCAAAGTTGAGCATGCTGCCAAAATATCCGGACCGTAGGTACCGCAATGCATCGCGATGTGCGGGATCAGTGGGTAAACCCGGATAGTTGACCCAAGACACATCGGGGTGTTGTTGTAGCCGCGTGGCTAAGGCTAGGGCATTGTCACTGGCTTGCCGCATGCGTAGGGGAAGGGTTTCTAAACCCAAGAGGATGAGATAGGCATTATGAGGCGACAGGGCGGCTCCTGTGTCGCGAAGGAGTTTGACTCGTAGTCGCAACGCGTAACCGAGATCACCGAAATCTTTGCCGAACACTCTACCATGATAACTCTGGTCTGGTTCGGAAAACTGTGGATAGCGGGGTTGATTGTAGTTGAATCGGCCGGAATCTATGACGATGCCTCCGATTGAGTTGCCGTGGCCACCGATCCATTTGGTAAGCGAATGCACGACCACGTCAGCACCATGTTCGATGGGGCGCTCCAGGTAGGGGGTGGGGAAGGTGTTGTCGACGATCAACGGGAGCTGGTGGTCGTGGGCAAAGACCGCCCAGCTTTCCATGTCGGTCACATTAAGGCGAGGGTTACCGATCGATTCCACGAAAACGCCGCGGGTTCTTTCGGTGACCAACTGCTTAGCGAGGGCGAGATCGTCATTGGGAACGAACTTGACCGTAATACCATAATCCTCTAGTGTCGAGGTGAATAGAGTCCAAGTGCCTCCGTAAAGGGAGGTGGAAGCAATCAATTCGTCGCCTGCACGACAGACATTTAAAACGGCCGCCGTGATGGCTGCCATGCCGCTCGAGAAGGCGACAGCCGCGGCACCGCCTTCTAAG
>JAJYPK010000042.1 GCA_021795465.1 Bacillota bacterium | reverse complement strand
ACTGAGCCATGTGGTCATAGGATCGCTTTAACCTCCCGTGCGCACCCGAATCGCATGCGGGAGCGTTTTAAAGGAGATGGGAAGGTGGCCAATGAGTTCACCATCTGCGTGGACCAGTAACCGATCAGGGCCTTTCACGGTGAGCTCTGGGGCGGACAGCACTTTGACCTTCGAATCTGTCACATGGGCGCCACGAAACACCTTGGCCAATAACGGAAGGACACCAAGAGGCGAGACGGCGTGTACCCAGATGACCTCAAATCTTCCGTCGAACGGCGAGGCACCGGGGCAAATTTTCATGCCACCGGCATAATATTGCGTGTTACCGGCCGCCAGCAAAAAGGTTTTTTCGCTACGGGTAGCCGTGGATAACGTCACCTCAAGCGAGGCACTCCGGTACCCAAATAGATTATAGAAGATACCGCGAATGAACACCCAGGTGCCATTACCCTGCTTTTTACGCTGGTTAACCCATCCGGCGACCTCAGCGTCGAATCCTACCCCCGCTACGGTCAAAAAATAGTGGGGGCCGGCTTGTCCGATGTCGAACGCCTTGGTAGGTCCATCTAACGCGAGGTTCAACATCTCGATAGGATTCTTGGGATAATGAAGCATGCGCACCAGGTCATTGCCGGTCCCGGCTGGCAGCACCGCAAAGATAGGCCCGGCCTCGGGCATCAAGCCATTAATGACTTCATGGTGGGTTCCGTCACCGCCCAGAGAAATCACGGTGAGTTCTCTATCCGAGGCGACTTGTCGCGCGATTTCGGTGGCGTGACCGGGACGTGCGGTACGCTCTACGGGAATCCCCAGCGTATCGATGGTAGGTTTTAAATGGTGATACAGGCGTTCGGCTTTACCGTTGCCGGCCGCCGGATTGTAAATCACTAAGGCCCGGGCGCTAATGTTAGACTCCTCCATTGATTCAGGTTCAATCACGGTGACAGAAATTCGACATCAAACCCGAAGTTCCTGCTAACCCACCAAATTTCGACAGGCTGCAATCTCTTCTTGATATTGACGCTCGTCGTCCACGGGGGTTTCCAAATAAAACGGCACCTCTTGCAAACGGGGGTCGGTAAGGATGTTTTGGAGCATGGCTGCTCCCATTTCTCCTTGACCAATCCGTTGGTGACGATCTTTTCTTCCTGCGTAGGGAATTTTGCTGTCGTTAAGATGAATGGCTTTGAGACGAGCCATGAAATCGGGGTGTTGAAATCCCTTGAAGTCTCTCGGGTTCTCCGGTTCCAAAAGCCCTGCTGCAAACGCGTGCTGGGTATCAAAGCAAAACCCTACGTGGCTCCGGTCGAAAGGTTCCACGATCGCCAATAGTTGTTCCAAAGTGTAGCCGACTTCGGAACCCTGTCCCGCCGTATTTTCTATGAGGATCTGCACATTTTGGGTCGGGTTCTTTTCGAGGACCGACCGCAAGGCTTGATGCATGCGCTCGATACCATAGGCTTCACCTTGCCCCTTATGTTTGCCGCAATGGACGACCACGCCATAGGTGCCGCGTGCCTCGGCGATGACCAAGTCTTGAACCAAGGCATCGATGGATAGACCGAAGAGTTCTTCTTCAGGGGTGGCCAAGTTGATGAGGTAGGGGGCATGGCCTATCGCGACCAAATCCAATTCTTTCATCTTGGCGACCCCGCGGGCGGCATCCACCCGATCCAATTGCTTAGCACCCCGAAAACCGCGGGGGTTTTTCGTGAAATATTGGAAGCATGACGCCCCGAGCTCCGGCGCGACGAGGACGGCTTTTTCAAAGCCTTTGGCGATGCTAAGATGACAACCGATCCGCATATTTTTTGGACTCCTTTGGTGAAATTTTTTCACTAGAACTTAACCGCAGTCCTGGACTTACTTAAGTCGCTAAAAAAAGGTGTCGATCGGACAAGGGTCGACAACGTGATGGCATCCAGAATTATACTCCTGATTCGGAGATCGTGCCCATGAGAGGATTTAGGTGCCACATAGCAACAGCTCTTCGATGACCGAGGCGTGCGGCATGATGACGACATCCGCGATTGGCGCAGAGCTTTACGGGTCACTCTGAAGTCTTACGGCTCTAAGCGACAGCGTAACCGATGTTCCTGCCCCCGACGATTCCACCTCAAGGGAACCATTTTGGGTATTCATCAGTGCCACTGCTATCGATAATCCCAGGCCATTACCGGATAGGTGGCGCACATTGCTCGCACGGTAAAATCGGGAGGTAATCTGAGGGAGTTCTTCGGGGGGAATGCCGGGGCCGTTGTCACGGACGATGATAGAGGACTCTTCTTCTGAGCGAGACGCAATTTGGATGCTGACCGCTTCTTCCTCATGGGTTCCGTACTTAATAGCGTTGTCGATGACAATCCATAAGGCTCTTCGTAGATAATCTTTATGCGCCCAGACTACTGACGCGACCGAAGGCCGCTCGGACCAGGTGAGACGACCGTGTCCATACGCGTGAATGAGAGCTTGCCCATCTTCCCACAGCTCGTGGACAACGTCTCGCAAGTCGACGGGGATCATGGGCGGGATGACCTTTCCCAAGGCTTCGTCCAAGGTCAATAGATCGTCCGTCATCCGCGTCATGTCGCTGAGGGTTCGATCGATCGCCTCTAAACAGTCGTCCCGCACCGATGGGTCGAGAACATCCCAGTGTCTTAATGCATCAAGATTGCCGCGAATCACGGCAAGTGGCGTCCGGAGATGGTGGGCAGAGTCTCCCACCATGGCTAAGTTTTTTTGGCGGTGTGCTTCGAGTCGGACGAGAAGTTGGTTGAAGAGGGCTGCCAGTTCGGTAAATTCATCGCCGCCTAAGGGTTCTGGTATTGGTTGGATTCGTTCGGAGGACAATAGGTTGTTGACGTGGGTGACCATGTCGTGGATGGGATAGAGGACCCGTGTCGTTATCCAAGATGAGATTCTCAAGGCTGCCAAGGCACTGATACCCACTAAACACGCGACCGCTGCACCTAGCCATTGGAGCAAGGCCCAGTCGGTACGGAGGGGCCATCTGACCACATACTGTCGCGATGAGAAAACATATGAGCTTTGCAACTGTAATGTGGGTAACCATACGAGACCGCTATACGAGGGGCCGGGATAAATGCTGGCGGTGTTTGGGGAGTGGGCAATCAGACGGTGATTTTGATACACCCACACGGAGGGATCTGAGACGCGATCGTTGAGGGTCAAAAGGCGGCCCAACTGCGTAGACGGCTTGGTTAATAAGGTTTTGACGATACGCTGGCTATCGATCCGCGCATCTTGATACATGTGCCATAAGGTGGCCATCACGATGGCTGTAGCCAATACAAAAATGAGTCCGACCACGAGCCAGAGGACATCCCGCGTCACGCGGGTACGGATCGGACTGGGATGTCTCGGATCGTGTTTCATGACAGATCGGACCTCAGTACGTAGCCCACGCCTCGCACGGTCTCCAAAGAAATCCCAGAATCGGGTCCTGGGATCTTATTTCGTAAGTAACCGACATACACGTCCACGATGGAGGGGGTTCCTTGAAAACCCCATCCCCAGACCCGTTCCAAAATCATCGCTCGGGTGAGAGTCAGCCCTTCATTGGATAGAAAATATTCGAGCAAAGAAAATTCACGACGGGTTAAGCCGACCACCACGTTCGCTACCCGGACCTCATGGCGGAATCGCGACAAACGAACGGCACCGACTTCAATCCAATCATCGGCAGTCGGTTCAGGATGTGCTCGGCGCGTGATGGCTCGCAGTCTGGCTGCCAGTTCGACTGACGCGAACGGTTTTACCAAATAGTCATCGGCACCAGCTTCCAGACCTGCTACGCGATCTTGGACGGTGTTCCGTGCGCTTAAAATTAAGATGGGAACATCCGCACTACGCTCTCTTATCGCTCGGCACACCACGAGCCCGTCAATGTCAGGAAGCATCAGATCCAGGACCATGGCGTCGAATATCGATGGCGGCTCGGATTCTTGGACCGCTTTCATCCCGTGTGCGACGTGCATCATCGTCCATCCCGAGCGGGCTAATTCCATGCCGACAACCCGCGCAATTCTGAGATCGTCTTCAACCACTAAGGCGGTTGGCATCGCGACCGAGAGCCTCCTTTTGCGCACTGGTCTCATATTTCACTGCGTGAAAGACATTTGTAGACTATCAGAGGTCCGTGAATATCCTGCGAACGCGCCGTTAAGAATTGTTAAGGTTTTCCCGCACCGGTCGTTTCGTCTGTCGTGCCAGACCCCGATGCTCCGACCCATGTCGTAAACAGTGCGTGAGGTCGGCGCCGCCGGGGCACCTCGCGTTGGGCCGACTTCCCAATAAAGATGGCGCCGACGGGAATGGTGGATGGTGGGACTTGTAACACCTGGCGCACGGTGGGATAGTCATAAATGTCGCTGGTCCGCCAAATCGCACCATAGCCAAGACTATGAGCCGTAAGGAGAAGATTTTGAATAGCGGCCGCCGTGGCGCATAAGTTCTCTTTTTCTGTTTTCTGGTCTGTCCCCATGTCGGAATAGATGGCGATGATCGTAGGTGCCGAGAAAATGTGCTTACGTTCTTTTATCACCTGGGCTTTTGCCTGTGCCCATTCCAAACCGCGTGCGATGTTCACGTGAGTTGCCACCGCCTGTGCTAAAAGTTCTCGGGCCTCGTCTGGAATAACGAAAAATCGCCAAGGTTCGGTGAGATGGTGATTTGGGGCCCACACCGCGGCATCGAGGCAGGATTCGATGACCGTGACGGGAACCGCTTCATCGGAGAAGACTTTGATGCTAGCCCGGTTTTGAATCGCGTCATTGAGTTGCATGCTGGCTTCCCTCCAGAGATCCGTTGGTGGCTACCCCGAGACACTGCGACTGGTGTCTCGGGGCACATTCTATGAGCCCTATAACGCGGATTGGCCGTTCAGATAGCCGTTAGCCTGATGTTCCAGCGTTTGCAATGCATGGGATACGGTATCGGTTCCGGTCACCGCATTGTAAAAAGCCGTGTCTAAGGCTGCCTGAACTTCTTTGTAGGAATCGGGAACGGGTCGGGATATCGTATAAGGCGACTGAAGAATATGGGTAGCGACGGCAAGCCCTCGATGGGATGCCCGGTAGCTGGCAGGAATCGATTGATATCCGGTCGTGGTTTCCGGAGGGTACCCCGAATGTTGGCCCCAATAGGCTTGGATGGGCGTACTAAACCACCAGCTAAGAAACACGGACGCCGCCTGGTACTCGGCTTGGGTGCGTCCCTTCATCAGCACAAAGCCTAGTCCCTGCACCAGATTTGCAGTGTGCCCGGTCGATCCGGAGGGATACGCGAACACGCCGACAGGGAATCGACCATTGGCCACTTGTAAGATTTTTTGGTACCCGGCGGAGGTGCCATCGGCAATGGCCAGTTTATTGGCTCCGAAATCTTCCCGGATCGTGGACCCGTGAGCCAAAATCATCTCGTGAGCCTGATACAGTCGGCGAAAATAGGTAAATGTTGCGCTTGCGGCGGGTGACAAAAAATCTGCCTGTTTTTGGTTCGAACCTGGTTTATAAATGTGCCCCCCATTAGACAAGAAGGGCGGCAGGATGTGGGCAGACGAATCTTTCCAGGCTAGCGGTATCACGCCGGGAAGTTTTTGCTTGATAGTCGCTACGTCCGCTGCCAGAGCGGCCCAGGTGGCGGGAGGGGAAGTAATGCCGGCTTTAGCGAACAAGGCTTTATTGTAGGTTAACTGGGAGACCTTCGAGTCCGCTTCAACGCGATAGTGTTGGCTCCCAACTTGTCCATTGTGTAGCACGACTGGGTAGATGGATTGAGCTTCAGCGGCGGACATCCCTTTCGCACTATGCATATAAGGATTCCATGACACCAGGGCATGGGCGCTTAAGAAATTTCCATCGTAATGACTAATCCACGCGATGGTGGGAGCATCCCCCGCCGCTAAGGCACCTAGCGCCTTGTGGGTGGCTTTGGTGACGGTGAGGTCAATCACAATATTCGGATGCGTGTGGTTGAATTTTTTGACGAGGGTAGCGATGGTAGCGCCAGCAGGTCCCCCGGACGAATGTGATTCCCATAAGGTAACCGTGGTCTTTTGGGTTTGAGTGTTGGCTTTAGCGACACCGGCGCCACATCCGGCTAACACGGTAGTGCTACAGGCGAGACCGACTATGCCTACAATCTGTCGTCGAGCGGGACTAGGACGACTAATCATTGATGGATGCCTCCTCCATGGGATGGTCGAGTAGGTGGTGGTTGGGAGCTTGGGACAACCTGGGCTTGGGGCTACATACATCTCACCTCCCTCCAAATCTTGGCGTCACAGTTATTCTTTCTGCCCAACGTCACCGCCGGCTACGGCGCTGACGATGTGGCGTTGAGTAAATGCGAAGACAATCAAAATGGGACTTAAGGCAATCAGGGCCGCAGAAGTAAGGTCTCGCCAATTGGATTGATAGGCTTGCATATAGTGACTGAGTGCCAGCTCAATGGGTTGCAAACTGGGAGAGTTCGTCATAATCAAGGGCCATTGAAACTGATTCCATGAGGAGATGAAGGTTAGGAGGACGGTGGTGGCGACGGCAGGGCGAGCGAGCGGAATGGCCACTCGACGGAGATAAGTCAGGGTGCTCACACCCTCTATTCGTGCAACTTCCCGGTAACTCACCGGCAATTTGAGAAAAAATTGTCGAAAGAGGAAAATTCCCGAGGTACTAGCACCGAACGGGATAATGAGACCCGCGTAGCTGTTGAGAAGATGCAAGTGGTACATGAGCACATATTGAGGGACCAATAAGGCCTGTTGGGGCAACATCATGACCCCCAACATCGCGTAAAAATAGAGAGTGTTACCGGGGAATTTAATCTCTGCCAGCGCGTAGCCGGCAAATGCGCTGGTGACGACGACGAACACGATGGTGGTGGCCGTAATGAAGACGCTGTTGAAGACATAGCGGGCCCATGGGGTATGAGTCCAGACAAAGACGAGCGGTTTCCAATGGAAAAGGGGCCGCCAGACTGGAGGTAATTGGTAAGCCGCCCCATGATAACTGGTGGCGATGACGAACACCCAATAGACCGGCATGGCGAAGAGGCTGGCAACGAAAACTCTTAGCAGGTAGACCAGTATTGTGCGCTTCATAGAACCCTCCCGGAGAGACGTTTTAAGATCGCTGCGTTATCGATAGAACACGAAGCGATCGGCGATCAACTTTTGGATTAGGGTCAATCCTAGAATGAGGACAAACAGGATGAGGCTCATCGCCGAGGCCAGTGAAAAGTGTAGATAGAGGAAAGCCGTTTGATAAATGAGAAGGGAGTCCGTGGTGGTGGAAAAAGCCGGACCCCCGGCTCCTCCGTGGGGCCCACCGGTCAAGGTGTAGATTTGAGAAAACGTTTGCATCGTCGTAATCGAGGCCAAGACAATCACAAAAAACGTGATGGGACTCACGAGGGGCCACAATACCCGCCGAAATGTCAACCAGCCTCGGGCACCATCGACTTGGGCCGCTTCGAGGACGTGCTTGGGAATGGTGGCTAAACCCGCTAAAAAGAGCACCGTATAGAGACCCAGCGAATGCCAGATGGTGTAAATCATCACGGAAGGCAAGGCCCAGTGCACACTAGAGAGCCACAGGAGAGAAGGGAGATGTAAGAGATGCAAGACAACATTGGCTAGTCCAAAGTTGGGATTAAAAATCCAGACCCAAATGATGGACGTTGCGACCACCGGGGTTACGTGGGGCAAAAAGACGAGGGTCTGGGCGACTTTACCTTTTCTCAGTCCGGCTGCCTCCCGTAGCAAGAGCGCCAAAGCGATGGCTAAGAGCGTGGTGACTGGGACTACGGCGACCACAAAATATCCCGTGTTCAGCAAAGACTGCCAAAAAATGGGCTGGTGGAACAGGATCACAAAATTATGGAGACCGACGAAGCTGCTACGGTTTTGGAAAATGCTCCAATGGAAAAACGAGATGTAGAGTAAAAACAGCGCCGGACCGTAATAGAAAACTAAAAAGATCCAAAGACTAGGAAGAATGAGTCCATATCCTACTAGAGGTTCTCGCCACCGTTGCCAAATCTTTGGCTTGATCGGCTCGAGTGTTTCGACGTGACTCGGCACGATGTGATTCATAACGGACTTCCCACCAGGTTGGTAAATGGCTCAGTGGCGAGCTTGGGAAGACGAGATTCTGTCTCGTGGTTAAACCAGTGCAGCTGGTGCCAAGGAATCGCACACACCAAGGATTGCCCACGTTTCAGTGGCCGATATTCATTCATCACGACGGTAAGCGGTGTTCGACCCCAGTGCCCATGCACGTGGTAGCGGGCGCCCAAGGTTTCAATAGCGTCAACAAGCATGGGGATCTTGAGATCATCGTGACTGGGGGCGACGAATTTGACGGCCTCGGGGCGAAACCCCAGACTGACCGACGAAACTCGAGAAATCTTTGAGAGATCAGGCCGATCGGGTAACGTCGTCACATACCCGGGTTCATTGACAGGCAATATGCGATTATGGGCAATGTCCACGGGGACGATGTTCATGGGCGGGGACCCTAAGAATTTGGCCACAAACTCTGTTTGTGGCTCATGATAGACTTGCTCGGGGGTGCCGACTTGAAGAACCTTTCCATCTTTCATTACGGCTATGCGGTCGGCCAGGGTCATGGCCTCGGTTTGGTCGTGGGTGACGTAGATCGTGGGAATATGAAGTTTTTCATGTAAATGGCGTAGTTCCATACGCATTCGCTCGCGCAGTAAGGCATCGAGATTGGATAACGGTTCATCCATGAGAAAGATAACCGGGTCACGAACCAGTGCGCGGCCCATGGCCACACGTTGCCTCTGGCCCCCCGACAAGATTTTTGGCTTTTCCGCGAGGAATTGTTCAATGCCGAGGAGATTCGCGACCTCGACGACTCGCTTTCGAATTTCCGGGCGTGGTACCCGTCGTGCCATCATGCCAAATGCTAGATTATCGAATACGGTCATATGGGGATAGAGCGCATAGTTTTGGAATACCATGCCCACATTTCTCAGGTAAGGGGGCTCGTGGTCGACGATCCGCCCATTTATCGTCACATGGCCCTCGGTCTGACGTTCTAGACCTGCTAAGATGCGTAGCAAAGTCGATTTACCACAGCCAGAAGGACCGACAATGGTCAGGAATTCCCCTTCCGCGACTTGGAAGTTGATGTCGTCGAGAACGTGCGTACCGCCAAAATTCTTATGCAGATTTTGCACCGTAATAATAGACATGAGAGACCTCCTGGTGTCGGAATGGTGGTGCCTATTGTTCGTGTTGATTATCTCGAGGTTCTCTAAGAATTGCCCAAGAAAACCATCAAGGGCGTATTACGGTTTGATTAATTTTTAAGGAAGGCGGAGAAACATTAGGGATGGGGGAGTGTAGCCGGACGTTCTTCTGTTCGTTATGACCCAAGAGAGTGAGGATAATTCCGTGAGACCGGGCGGCAGACTGACGCCTGCCGTCGTGGCATGAGCGCCAATCCCCTCTTCACTGGGGTTTGTTGGTACTTACTCTTTCGACAGAGCGAGCATTCTAATATTCGTACCATTCAAGAACTAAAAAGTGGGGATGACGAGGGCACCGGCCTATCTTTTCGGACGCCTAGCAGGAATTTGGAGACTCTGGAGAGAAAGAATGATGCTAAGTACAGCTGAGGAGGGCTTGGATGGTAGCGCAATATTGGACCTATGATGCGATGTGGGATGCCTTGCGCACGTGGCAAGCGGCGTATCCCAACCTGATGACGCTTGATGTGCTCGCGACGAGTCGTGAGGGTCGGGATTTACCCTTGGTTATTCTCGGGGATCAACGGGAGGGAGACGATTTAAGCAAACCCGCTTTACTGGTAGATGCGAATATTCATGCCGGCGAAGTTGCCGGCAATGCGGTGGCGATGTTCTTTATCCAGCATCTCCTTAAAGGGTACGGGGAGCGGCCAGATTTAACCCACTTGCTCGCGACGCGAACGGTGTATGTGGTGCCCCGCCTGTCGGTGGATGGGGCGGAACTTTATTTGACGACTCCTGGACGCGTCCGATCCAGCCCGCGCTTGTATCCTCACTCATCGCCTCCCCACGGATGGATTCCCAAGGACGTGGATGGGGACGGCCACATCTTATCGATGCGTGTCGCGAGCGAGGATGGAGCATACGTGATGGATGAACTCGATCCGCGTGCCATGCGCCCCAGGGAACCCGGAGAGGTGGGGGGATCCTATTATCATGTCTTTGTCGAGGGGCAGATCGACCGAACCGTCACGATGGGTGACATGCCCGCTTATGCCCAGATCCAGTTGTCTCGTCGTGAAGGGATGGATTTTAACCGAAACTTTCCCGTGCGCTGGGCGGGGGAGAGTGGCCAGGCGGGAGCGGGTCCTTTCCCCCTCTCAGAACCGGAACTCTATGGCCTGGCTAAGTTTGTCGAGACGCATCCTAATATTGCAGGCTACGTCGCCCTACATACCTCAGGCGGTGTCATCTTACGCCAACCCTCCACCGGAGCCGACACGGTTCTTTCAGAGACCGACCGCGAGCTCTTTGTGCGGATGGCGGAAGTCGGCGAGAAGGTCAGCGGATATTTCGCGCGTTCCAATTATAAGGCGTTTGCGAGTGGTCATGAAAAAGTGTTGATGCCGGGCGCGGCAGACGACTGGATGTATGACCACATGGGGGTCTTGGGCTTTACAGTGGAAATTTGGGATCTGGCGCGGGCCGCGGGGGGGCGAGGCTACGCGGAGCATGGGGTGTCGAATTTGATGACACTCACCATGGAGCAAAGCCGAGAAGATGTGCGCAAGGTCCTGGCTTTTGTGGACCGCGAGCAGATTTTAGAGGGCTTTTTCCCCTGGCAGGAATTTCAACACCCGGACCTGGGGCCGGTGGAAATCGGGGGCCTCAATCCAAAGTTTTTGGTGCAAAATCCTCCGCTGAAATTTTTGTCCCACGAATGCGAGCGCGTGTCGGCCTTTTTGGAGAGACTGGGCTTGGCTTTGCCGCGATTGAAGATGGGGTCGGTGACGGCTAAGGTCCAAGCACCCGGGATCTACCGGGTGGTCGCAGAAGTGATTAATCAGGGATACTTGCCTACTTCGAGTACCGATAAGGGAAAACACCTGGGGGTGCCTGCCTTAAGAGCGTATCTCCACGGGGCGGACATTATTCAAGGGGCGTCACCCGAAGACCTTCCTCACCTCAACGGGTACGGAGATCAAGGGGCCTACGGACCTCCTTATAGTCAACGGGGGTACGCAACCTGGGTCGTGCAAGCCAAAGCGGGGACGGTTATTACGATTGAATTTCGGGCTCCACGCGCCGGGAGCGTATCCACCACGCTAACCTTGACCTAAGATAAAAAACCCAGAATCGGCAAAATCAAAAAACTATAAAGGGAGTCATAACGTGTTTGGACAGGACCTCAAACTATTAGTGCCGGCGGCACTGAGTCATACGTACTTGAACACCGGAACACTGGGTCCGACACCCACACCCGTGTTGGCGGCGACGACAGCCCAGGAACTCGAGTGGGCCGAGGTTGGACCAGGGCATGTGCCGTTCTATCTGGGAGCTCGCGAGGAAGCTCGCAAGTTTGCGCGCCGCTTGGAGCAAAATTTTCCGGGAGGCACCGTGTCGCTGACCGAAAACAATAGCGCCGGCATCTTGCAGGTACTTTGGGGCATCGACTTTCATCCGGGGGACGAGATTATAACCACGGATCAAGAGCACGGCGCGGTGCTCTACGCGGTTTCGGCGGTGGCTCGACGGTTCGGATTACGCATCAAGGTCGCGCGACTACGTCATGACCAAGGGGTGGTCCGCGCGGTACAAGAGCTTCTCACCGCAAAGACACGCCTGGTGGTCTTAAGTCATGTGTCGCATGTGACAGGATGGGAACTCCCGGTGTCAGATATTGCCGAGGAAATTCGTCGTTATCCACGCTGCCGCTTTCTGGTAGATGGGGCGCAAGCACTCGGAAACATCGTTGTCGATCCCCTGACGACTGGTGCGGACTTCTACGTCTTTTGTGGGCACAAATGGATGATGTCCCCCGCGGGTTGGGCCGGGTTATGGATAAGGCAGGATCGGCTCCAAGAACTGTTTACGACCTGGGCGGCGGAAGGACCCCTGGACGTCGATGCACTCGTTAAGGCGCCGTTTGAACCGGATGCGAGCCAAGGTACCGCGTTGGAATTTGGCTCGCGTAGTTGGCCTCGTGTCATTGGATGGGCGCTTACCTGGGATTATTTTGAAGAGGAGGGGTTTTTGCATCAGGCTCGCTATCAACGTGCATTGGCGGATGAGGCCCGGACGCGTCTCATGGAAATCCCCGATTTGACGCCCTTATTGCCACCCGATCCGATGATGCGCAATACCGCTTTAATGACCGTTGTTAGTGCGGGTCGGGGGTCCGATCTGGCTGAAGCGCTTTGGCAAAAACATGTCTATGTTAAGCCCGTTCCCGAACATCAGGCGATGCGGATAACTTGGGCACTCTTTAACACCGAAGACGACTTAGATGCACTTGTGTCCGCGATCAACCGGGTCTAAATGGCGGGGGGACATTTAGCTAGGCCGAGCCTTCTGAACGCTTTCGGCCTAGTCTCTATTCTGTCTTAGGGGTCCTCTCTCATGGCGCTTAAGCGATCTTGCAATAACCAGGCGAAGTTGGGATCCAGTGACTCCGGGGCGATAGGCTCTCCAACCCAGGCATCCCATGACGTGCCCGGGTTCGAGGCGCGGGCTAATATGTCTTGCCGCCAGTCGGGGTCCTGAAGAAACTTGGCCATGCTGTCAAATGACAAGACCGCTCGCGCCGACAACAGCGTTTCGGCGAGATTTTTCAACACCGTAAGGCACGTCGTGGTGCTGTGCTCTGGATACAAGGTGGTGACGACGTCAACCACCGCTTGGGCTCCACTTTCGGGATCGGAAGCTTTGGGACCAAAGCCCATGACAATCACCTCACTGTCCATTCTAACCGTTTTAACCTCGAATGTGCGCCACAGGCGCCGAGGCGCACATTATAAGGAATAATCCCATACCGTACAGCAGCAGGTTATGGGGGGTGACACCGAGTGCGTAACCATACGGGATATTGGTATCATGCGTCGTTGGACCGCTTAGGGCGGGCCTCGGTAGAGGCGATGGTGCGTTATTCCCATCCCCAAAAAATTTGGGAACAATATCGACATCGAGGGTTCGATGTCTATCGGTGCTCCGACGTCTCGATGGTGCCGCATACCATTGTCGAGGCCGAGGCAAGCCGGCTTCGGGACCATTGGCGGCATTGGCTTTACATCCAAGCGTTTACCGGAATTGCCATGGGACCCCTGGGCCTGGGCTTGACCGTCTCCGGGCTCTCTATGGTCTGCCTCAATTGGGGAATCCAATTAGGGTGGGCTTATGGGATTCGTATGGACTCTTCCGATGAGCAAGACACATTGAGGCTTCTCGTGGCGAATGGATTGAGAGATACGATGGGGCTCAACCTAGACCGTAGTGGATGGCGAAAAATGACGTCGATGGGAATCAATGTGGTGCTGTTAGGCTTCGGTCAAGATCTGGCTTGGGCGGATAAGGTGATGGGCGTTGTACGCCATCGCTGGCGCCTAAAATCAGGGCGCCTGCCTGCGGCTCACCGTGAATTATTGACGTTTCGCCGGAGCCCAGCAACAGTTCGCCAGGATTTTGTGGTGACATCTCTGGAGTTCGCACACAATGATAGAAATTCCGACAGAGAAACCAGGAGGTGTGCGCCATGAACGACAGAGCTAACGACAACCGAGAGCAGGATGATCGTCGCGACGAGTGGTTCGACGTGACGCGTGAATGGTTTAGCGAAGACGAATAATTGGGTCCGGACAAAACGATCCCATTGCGGGATCGTTTTTTTGGCACATTGACACAAGGCAATACTTGTCATCCACCTTGAATCGCCGGTTTCTCCGAGGATTGAAGTACCTCAGATAGCCATTGCAGAATGGTCGCATTATATCCATCTTCCCCCAATACCTCGTGCAGTTCCATATGTTTGCCCTGCGACACGCTCAAAAATGTCCCCCAGGGGGATTGATGCTGGGCGAACGTTGCCATGACGGCATACGGCGCGTCGGCGTCGTGCGTCCCGTGTGCGATGAGCATGGGTATGGAAAAGGTGTGGTTCAGAATGGTATTCATCGGATGATCCCGCCAACCGATTCCGATGTAATGCTTCCAAAAGGGCGGCAACAGAATCCGGGATAGCAACGGTGGCAGTCCGGCAAAGCGCTTGAGCATGTCTATCAGGAGCGACAGTTGGGCGATAAAGGCGGAATCCAGGAACAAGGCGTTCACGCCCCCTGACTGGGCGGCGAGCAACGCCGTGCCTCCGCCAAATGAGTAGCCAAACACCGCTACCCAGGCATAGGCACGCGACCGCACGTAGTCGACGACGGCCAACAAATCGCGGCTTTCCTCGATCCCTGCCGTCATGGGGTGACTATGGGGGCGGTCACCATACGGATAATCGAACGTGAAAATCGCGTAACCGGCCTTGTGTAGCGCGGCCATTTGACGATACGTGACCTCGCCGCACACTTCACGCGAATTCCCAAATCCGTGCGAGTAGATCACTGCCTTGCGGCATGGCACAGGACCTGCCGTTTCTGGGATATACCAGCCTTCGATTTGGACCCCCGATGCGCGCTGCACACAAAAAGATTCGAACGCTAGTCCCGCCTGGCTTGGATCACTGACGTGCCGTTCCATTTCAGCATCCCGCGTGTACCAGCGCATGGCTACCCTATAAAAGTAGAGCACCGTACCAAAAAACAGCATCAGACCGACGGCTTCGATCACGAGATACGGTGTCCAAAGCCCACCCATGATCCATTTCATTAGTCCGACCACAACTGTGAATACGATCCATCCGAACATAATTTTCACAAGCATTGGTAAGGCATTCCCTTCTCTAACATGGTCGATGGCGACACCACAAAAACCCGTCGGATCACAATAGTCTTTACCAGAAAATATTTCCTCTATCTTGACACAATACCGTGGCCAGGTCTAGAAAATGGGGCACATCCTGGATTCAAAGCTTCCGCCCTCCATTTTTGAGAGTTTACGAGGTGTCGTTTGACAACATGATTGCGTACAGGGCGGTGTCACGGGGGCTGTTGCGCAATCTTTTTGTGGGACTAGCGCGCCGTATCGTTAGTTTGCAGAAAATTCGTCTAGAAGTCGGACGGATCGCGGATGAGCGCCCAATGACGTGATAGAATGTGGGTAGAGGTGGTCTGGGCCTGCCTCGGGAACCATTGCATCGATCTACCCGCGGAGAAGTGGGCGGACCTAACCTTCATCAACACAGTGATCGATCAAGAGAATGAGCCCATCGGCGCGAAATAACTGACCGAATACCGGCGGCTTTCCGGCATCCGCTCCTTCGGGGATGGGTTCCTCGACCGGTGACGTTTACACTGCGATGCAGTCGCCAGACTCACAAGTTTCTTGAGAAATGGCCGCTCTACTTGGAAAGGTGGCAATGGGTATGAACAAAGCCTCTTGGACGACGGGCTTCGCAGGCCCTGCTGTGGTTTCCCTCGGGCTCATTACCGCGATTTTTGCAGCCAGTCATCCGACTCATAGCGCCTTCATAAACGTCGAGACGGCTTTATCCAAGGCCACCACTCCATTGGTTCATGAATCCAACATATCGAATACAGGTCTTGCCGGGTCTCCCAATAACGATACGATTAACTTCGCGTTTTCCGTGAAAAATGCCGTGACCGAGCCTCAGGCGAATGCCATCATTGATGCTTATTTGAACAGTGCCCGTGCCTTGGATTCGAAGAACCATCAATTTATCACGCCGTATAGGCTCAAGGTCGAGGTATATGCAGGAAATCTGGACGGGAAATTATTGTTTGTTGGTGCGAAGCCGCCAGAAACAATGAAAATTGTGTGGAGCCGGAAATCTTGATCAATATGGGTTTTTGGGGCTCGCTAATGGGGCGAATACGCCCCGTCTTAGGTGCCTACGATGCGAGGGGACCGATTCTGGCCCCATATTCTCATGCCATCTGGTAAAGTAAGTGGCGTATGACAGCTAGCCAGGGGAGGCGTGACAAAATGGAATCACCAAAAATTGGGGCCGTTGACCACATAGCGGTGCGTGTTGAGGATCCCGGAGAACTGGGAAAGTTCTTGACGGAGGTTCTCGGTCTAACTCGGCGCGGTACCGAGACAAGGGGGCTCTATGCGTTGCCCGGGGGAGTGACTCTGGCAGTCTTTCCGGTGGGGGCAGAGCAAGGTGGAATTGGAGAACGAGGCCACTCTCGCTTGCCGGACCATATTGCCGTCAAGGTCGCCGACTATGAAGAATTTGAAGCCGACTTAAAGGCTCGCGGGTTTGAGTTAGACGGGGACATGCTGATAGCCCCGGGAGGGCTTTGCTTGCAGTTTGTCGGCTAACGCTTCGATCACGATTGAGGTGGGTTAATCATGTTGTGAAGTTGGGATTTGGGCAAAAGGACCTGAATAAAGGTCCCTTGCCCAATTGTCCCACGGACGTTGCGCGCAGACACTTTGGTGATAATGCGGTTACCTTCGATACCGACTAACTCCGCGGTGGCGGAAAATTCTTCGCCAACTCGGGTTGGATTCTTATGCACAATATCGATGTGGTAACCTAAGGCGTCTTCGTCGTCGTCCAAATAGGGCAAGATCAGTTTACGTCCGGCCCATTCCATCCATTCGATCATGCGAACGGTGGCTAACACCGGATGAATCTTCTTGCCACCTAGTGTGGCGGCCATATCTTCCGTCACGGTGGTCGATACCGTAGACGACAACGGGGGATGGAAACCAGGACGCATGCGCTTTCGCCTCTTTTCGCCCGCATTATAACATACTGACAAGAGTACGCATGGCCGAATACCAACCCACGTGGTACCATTGAATGCAAGGTGGAAATATGAGGGAATGTGCCTTTTGCGTGAAAATAGGGGTCCTGGGCAACAACCCTCGTTTAAAGGAGCGCTGATTTTGGAATCTTGGCCAATCTATCGAGTGATGGGCGACGGCACTGTGGCGCCCAACGTGGTTCCTAATGAACTGGCTTTGAAAATTTATCAGGACATGGTGCTGTTGCGCACCTTTGACGAAAAGGCGTTGAATTTGCAACGACAAGGGCGGGTAGGAACGTTTCCTCCGTCTCTGGGTCAAGAGGCCACAGAAATTGGTTCGGCTCATGCCTTATCGAAACAAGATTGGATGGCTCCGTCGTATCGGGATCATGGTGCTTTGTATGTCCATGGGGTCCCCTTCGAAAACGTGATTTTGTTCGCAATGGGTCGAGCGGGAAGTTTGGCAGGCGATGTGCGCGCTCTTCCCTCATCCATCCCGATTGCGACCCATTTGCCGCATGCAGTGGGCCTGGCGATGGCGGCGCGGATGCAGGGTGAGGACGCGGTTGCCATCGCCTACTTTGGGGATGGGGGGACCTCGGAAGGGGATTTTCATGAGGCGTTGAACTTTGCCGGGGTGTTTAAAGCACCTGTGATCTTCCTGTGTCAAAATAACGGGTGGGCCATTTCTACTCCGGTGTCCCGGCAAACGGGGTCTGCCACCTTAGCGCAAAAAGCCGAAGCCTATGGGATTCGCGGAAGGCGCGTGGATGGTAATGATGCGCTGGCCGTGTATCAGGTGGTGAGAGAGTCTCGGGAACGCGCATTAGCGGGCCATGGGCCAACACTCATTGAGGCCGTCACGTATCGGTTGGGACCTCACACCACGGCGGATGATCCTACCCGGTACCGCGATACCGAGGAAGTGGGTGCGTGGCGTGGGGATCGGGATCCTATTGTTCGGCTCGGGGCCTACTTAGACCAACAAGGAATCCTCACGGCCGACGATTTGGAGAAGATCCGCGTGACTGCCCTGGAATGGGTCAATCAAGCTGTCGAAGCAGCCGAGGCGATGCCGCCCGTAACCCCACTGGATATGTTTGAACATGTCTATGCGACCATGCCCCCTCGACTAATTCAACAACTTCAGGACTTCGAAGGGAGTGACCGCTAGTGCCAGAACAAAACATGGTGCAGGCGCTCAACACGGCCTTACATGAAATGTTTGCCGATGACCCTCGGGTACTTTTAATGGGGGAGGATGTGGGGAAAAACGGGGGCGTATTTCGCGTTTCGGGGGGGCTTTACGATAAGTTTGGCGCGGAACGGGTGATGGATACGCCGTTAGCGGAATCCGGGATTATTGGTACGGCGATTGGTCTGGCGGTGGGGGGCATGCGACCCATTGTCGAAATTCAATTCATGGGATTTTTGTACCCGGGACTGGATCAACTGTTCTCGCACGCCAGTCGTCTGCGCACCCGCTCGCTCGGACAGGTCACGGTACCGCTTACTCTGCGCATGCCCTATGGGGGAGGGATTCGTGCTCCAGAGCAACATGCGGATTCAGCCGAGGCCTATCTTACCCATACGCCTGGGCTAAAGGTGCTTGTGCCTAGTACTCCTTATGATGCCAAAGGTCTCTTATACGCGGCGATTGAGGACCCAGATCCGGTGATCTTTTTAGAACCCATCCGATGCTATCGGTTGGGTCGCATGGAAGTGCCCGAGGGACGATATACGGTTCCTATTGGGAAAGCGCGGGTGGCGCGTCCAGGCACCGATCTTAGCCTCATAGCCTGGGGCGCTATGGTGAACCTAGCGGAAAAAGTGGCCGATAAATTCCAAGAGGCAGGAATTTCGATCGAGGTATTGGACCTTCGAACCTTGGCTCCCCTCGATAAAGAAGCGATTGGGAACTCGGTGGCGAAAACCGGGCGCTGTGTGATTTTGCATGAAGCTCCCCGTACCGGTGGCCTTGCAGGTGAAATTACCGCTCTTATCATGGAGACGGCCTTTTGGGATTTAAAGGCGCCGGTGGCACGGGTGACGGGTTTTGACGTACCCTATCCAGCCTATGCCTGGGAAGACTTTTACATGCCGAATGTTTCTCGCGTTTCCCGTGTCGTAACAGAAACCCTTAAGGACTGAGGTGGCAACATGGCCTTTGAGTTTAAACTACCTGATGTAGGAGAAGGAACGACTGAGGGCGAAATTATTCGATGGCTCGTCGCGATCGGAGATACGGTGGCCCTGGATCAACCCTTAGTGGAAGTCGAGACCGACAAAGCCGTGGTGGAATTACCCGCGCCCAAACCCGGTATCGTGCTGGCGCGGTTCGGAGAAGAAGGGGAGACGGTGGCGGTAGGGAGTACGTTGGTGATTATCGGTCAACCGGATGAAAAGCCTGCCGGAGCCGACCCAAGGGAAGTCCTGCATGGGAAAGAAGCCATTAAAAATGAAGAAAAAGATCCGCAGGGGCTTCGTGACCATCCATCAACCGCGCCGGCACCTTTTTCAGGCGACCCAAGAATTCAAGCGGCACCAGCCACGCGGCGCCTGGCGCGCGAGGCGGGACTGGATCTACGAGAGATTCGTGGGAGCGGTCCACGCGGTCGAATTGTTCCTGACGATGTCCGACAAGCTCGCGAGCAGACGGGATCTCCTCGGCCGATTTCATCGCTAGGGGTTTCAGACACTCGACGTCTGGTAGTCTTAAGGGGACTGCGTAAAAAAATAGCCGAGCACATGACTTTGTCGTGGCAGCAGATCCCCCATGTCACCGTGGTGGAAAAGCTGGATGCGTCCGCTCTGGTGGATTTTCGGCAGTCGATGAAGGCGATGGCACTCCGACGAGGGATGTCCAACCTTACGTATTTACCGATTTTAGCCAAGATGATCGCGGCTTTGATGTCGGAATATCCGGTATTCAATGCACGGTGGGATGGGAATGAGGTTTTCCAGTACGATGCCGTTCATGTGGGGATTGCTGTGGATACACCGGAAGGGTTGGTGGTTCCGGTGTTGCGGCACGTGGAATCCCAAGGACTCTTTGACGTCGCGCAGGGAATCTTAGATTTAGTGGATCGGGCCAAAGGGCATAAATTAGGTCCTGATGCCTTAAGCGGCTCCACCATTACCGTGACTGGAGGCGGAGCACTTGGCGGCCTCTTTGCCACACCCATCATTAACTACCCTGAAGTCGCGATTATCGGGATGTATCCGATGGTGAAGGAAGCCAGCCACGTCAACGGAACCTGGGAAGAACATCCGATGCTACATATTAGCCTGACTTTTGATCATCGGATTGCTGACGGGGTCATGGCGTCGCAATTTCTTGGAGCGTTAAAAGGACTTTTGATAGAGCCCACGAGTCTTTTGGGATACTTGCGATAGGCTTATGGCTGACACCGCCATCCCATAAATCACCCACATGACGTTGAAGCCAATCATGACGCTCGACGGCGACAGGGACCCTAACACAAATCCGGATAGGGCAGAAAATCCTGCAATCGCCACATAGCGTACGTAGGGGTCATCGTGTCGGCGGATTCTGTAGAGGCCTTGTAAAAGCCAGCCATAAAATACCGTGTACAACAAGAGACCAATCCAGCCAAAGTCTATGGCGTTTTCGAGCCACATATTGTGAGCATCGATGACGCCATAGGTATTATATGGGCTCGGATGGTGTACCCAGTAGGCGTAATAGTGTTCTGCTCCTCGGGGACCGAGACCAAACGGATGGTGCGATAGCGCTCGCAGTCCACTATGGAGGAGTGCTAATCGTATCGTGACGGAGCCGGGCCCTCGGGTAGCGGTCACGGCATGGGCCTTGAAATGCAAGAGGTCGACCATATGTTTTAATTTCACCAGGGCAAACGGGAGATGGGCCGTAGGGGGAGCCATCTGCAAACCAATGATCGCCACGACCAGCACCACAGCCAGGGCACCAACTCCACCCCAAGCATAAAGACGGGCTCGCCCGCGAAGCACCAGGGGCAGGACTAATAAATCAATGAGAAAGGCGAGTTCTCCACCCCGGCTTCCCGTTTTGTACAGCACATAGAGACCCGCCGCCCCTAAAACTACAGATAGGGTGTAAACCCATCGTGAACGCCACATAAGGCCGAGGAACAAGATAAAGGGAAGCATTAATGCTAACGCCGCACCGAGATTGTTCGGATCGAAATAAAACGCCGTAGGAATATGGCTCGGATGCAGTCCGTTCTCCCGACTTTGGGACAGGTGATGGGCGGTTCGGATTTCCCAAAGACTTAAGATCATCGTAGCGGTGAAATAGAGGGGGAGGGCGATCCCGACGATCCATCGCAACCATGAAGGATACTGGGCCAAATACCAAAAACTTAACACCAACAAGTACCCACCGACTTGAGACCACACATAGTAGAAATAATAGTGGGTATGCGGGCTTAACGTGAGGTAGGTGACTCCGACAATCGCAAGCCAAATAGTGAGAGACGCGATGGGAATGAAGAGCCGTCGATCACCACGAACCACCAAATAGAGTACCACGAGCGGCAGAAAAAAGACCAAGACGCGTTGGATGAGGCTAAAGAGAGAATGCGGTCCGAGTCCGGGAATGACCAAATAGCCTTCGTATAGGGATGAACCAATATAAAGTGCGAGAAGTATTTTCCAAGCAGTGCTAATGGTTTTGTTCACGGTGTCCCCCAATCGTCAAATCACGAGCTTTTTCTCATATTAGCCGCAATCGACTAAAATAGAAACCATGAGATGCAAGAAGGGGTGGGTTCAGGTGCAGGTGCTTTTTATGGGCATGGGACAGATGGGCCGACGGATGGTACGCCGACTGAACCGAAATACGACATGGATCTGGAATCGCACGACGTCCGTGTCAACCGAGATGGCAAACGGTGAAGGGTGGCGTGTCGCCGAAAATTTAGAAGAGGCGGTCGCGGCGAGTTCGGTGGTGATCACGATGCTAAGAGACGATCAAGCGGTGGAATCGGTCGGTCGCACCGGATTTTACCAGGCGCTGTCCCCGAACACCTTGTGGATCGATATGACGACAGGGGCACCAGACGCTACGAGGCGATATGTGGAAATTGCGCGCTGGCGGCAGGCAAAATTTGTCGCGGCGCCAGTGGTGGGTAGTCTGAAACCTGCCGAAGAAGGAACGCTCATGATATTGGCGGGAGGTGATGAGGACGCCCTCACCGTCGCAGCTCCGATCTTATCGCAGTTTGGACGGTTCATGGCGGTAGGTACCCCAGAGCAAGCCCTGACCGTGAAGTTATCCGTGAATGCGGTCTTGGCTTTCTATGTCAATGGGGTGGCCGAGGCACTACAACTAACCGATCAGGTAGGACTCGATCGCTCGTTCGTGTTGGAACTATTAGGATCTTCTTCGGTAGGCGCTCCTTTACTAAAGGGCAAAGCGCGTCGCTGGGAGCAGCACGATTATACCCCTGAGTTTTCCATTGGTCTGTTGCATAAGGACTTGCGACTGGCCCGGAGTTGGGCAAAGAGTCTTTCGGTGATCGCCGAAGGAATTAATCGGATCGAAGAGGTGTATGAAAAGGGGGCCGAGGGACCCTGGGCCGACCGTGACATGGTGGGAATTGCAGAGGCATTATCCCAGCCAGGCAGGCACAGCGATGGGAACCATTGAGCAATATCTTAGAATACGCCCGGCCTCTAGTCCGACTTTTGTCGGCGATGGATCACGGATAGGTTTCTTATGAACCTGACGGGGACTGCCCAAATTTATTGTATGGACAGCGCGGGCGATTGGCCCACGTTGCTCACCGACTCTGATAATCGGGTCATGGCTCTCGGAGGCATTGCGGGACTTCTCTTAGGCTTCCTAGCGCTCGGCCAAGAGCCGATGTTGGCCCAGCATACGCACGGAGCAGGGTCAAGTTCCCTTGGCTGACGCATTAACGCTGTACGATCGGATCAAGGCACTGTTAGCGCACACTGAGCAGTTGTTAGCGCGACTGAGCACGCTGGGGTAGCGCACGAGAATAGGCGGGCATCTTCTGCCAGCCTCCCTAGGAGCCCGTCCATAAATTCCTGACTTCC
>JAJYPK010000198.1 GCA_021795465.1 Bacillota bacterium | reverse complement strand
CCCCGGCATGTTGCTGGCGGGATAAGCGGTGGCGAGTCAGGAGGGTCACTCCGAGGGTCTCTCGACCCGCGACGCAGCCATGGTGGTTCCCCCAGAATCTCCGCCCTTTAGGGCGGGGAGGTTCAAAAGCTACGGTGGCGGGACGTGTTGTCGCACTAGCACTTGTGACGGCTGCTGTTCCACCAATGATGATTACCATACCCAACAAGAATTTCATCGTGCGCTGCATAAGACACTGCTCCTTTCACTCTCGCAAGACGCGTTGTCGACTTCACGACCCAACACAAGGTCTGCTAATTGAACGAGATTTGCCAGCTCGTTAGGCGCCATAGCTATTAATAAATTTGTTAGCTGATCGAGGACATCATAGAAGTTTTTGAGCATTTGGATACGCTCTGAGACGAAGGTGTCTCCTTTGCTTTCTGCTTGTCGCAGACTATTTTCGATTAATTGGAATGAGTCCGCGAATGCGAGTTGATATCGTCGCGCAAGAAAATGCCGGCTAATATCTGACATTACCCTTGGTGACGTTCAGCTCATGGGAAAGTTCCGCGAGCGTCAGCAGTTTGGAGGCGGTGTAGAGAACGGCGTAGAGGTCTCCTGTAATCCGGCCCATGCTCCAAAATCTGCTTTGTATCCCTAATGCCTTCATCAACGAGCGTTGTCCTTTCGTTCTTTCTACTTTATCACCTCTATCTATGCTGTACGTTTATTTTATTCTAAACGAATCGATTGACACAAGACGATACAGATGATTTTTGAATGACGGAATGGATTGCTACTTGTTTCGCTAGAATGACATCCAATCGCGGGATAAGACTCTGCGTGTGTTGTGCCGTTAATGGGAGTTTTTGCCCATCCCCTCGAAAAGACAGAAACTCCTCACCATCGGGATCAAGAGTCCAGGTGTCAGGACGGGATCATGCAATTATGGGATATAGTCGCATGGTAGAAAAATGTCCGATGCCATCAGTGCAATTCGGACACGGAGTCGTATGAATCGGCCGCGTTCACGGGTCAGACCAGGCTTTCCCGGACCTGGCTCAGTTCGTGCACATGAGAACCAATTCGTCTCGAGCAATTTCCATCCGGGTCCGACGGGGCATCCGGCGGTATTGGGGGCTGACGGATAATGGCGGGGTCATGACCAAATTTTCCTGCCGATGGATAAATTGCCAAAGTTATAAAAACGAGCCAAATATTTGTAAATCTTCAGGTTTTTTCAAATTCATTTTTCGCGCTGATTGAGGTCTTTCTTTCGCCGTCGCAGGATGAAAATTCTCCACAAAATGGTAAATTTGGCACGTTCGAAGCCCCAGTATTTTTGCAACCTCAAAACGCCTGATGGGTGGGAATCCGGGTAACTTAGGAATTTCTGACTGTCATGCCAGAGGCCCCCCACAGTTCGGGCATTGCCGGGCTCGGTCCGCCAGTGTTGAATCCGTCTTGCGATGCGTACTTTGTGACGTCGAACAATCTTGACTCGTGAAGCGAGGGTCTATAAGCACCACATGGCGACCGGCCCCCGCAGCCTTCTTACGTCGTGTATTGGACGAGGTGATGCCATCTTGCATCTACGATGCTCTTGGGCCGGAATAAGCTTTTGGTCTCTCTTCCGACATGTCCAAGCGATCGCTGAGTGAAGAGTCTCATTCACCGACCTCCCGGTAGTTGGTGTCGGGATACCTAGACCGTAAGGCACCTCTAGTCCGTCTTTACTGTCATCGCTGTGGTATGGCAAAATCATTCCAAATCGCAAGCCATCCCACAAGAAAGTGAGACAAGACAATCGCACGTCAGCACTCTGTCCCCCGCCGTAAACGCTTATCGCGAACAATCCCGACTTCAAGTCGCGAAACACTGGATAGATCAACATCCGTGGCTATCGCAAACATTTTGGTGTGGAGTTTGAGTGCGCGGTAAAAGAACTGACCCACTTGGGCATCAGACTCGACGCCCAATACATCAGCCAATGCCGTCAAAGCCTTCACGGGCAACGCGAGCACCGCCGCAACCTGCGGGAATCTCAGTTTAACGAAGATAAGGCCCGTAATGCAGAGTGGTCTTGGTTTCTTCAATCCCTGGGCATGGATTCTATAGTGTACGATGATCTAGAAGTTTTCGCGGATACGCACCCTTGCATCATAGCGGAATTCGATCACGACGAGGACTTACAGCAGATACGCCCCGGTACGTCTTCCATGGTGATTCCGCCTACACCGAAAGGTTGAACCCATGGGCCCATCACTGCTATTGCGCGGCGTCTCTGGTTCGTCCATCATATGTTAGTGCACAAAAAGTCCAGAAGGGCGATCAAACCTGGCCCCATCTCAAATGACCGCTTTCTTGGGGCCATGGCAAAGAACTTGTCTGATCTCCCACTATCGGATCAACAATTGAACCCCCAAAAATCATCGAATAGCATTGGGTGATGATATGATAGATCCAAATACTTTTACTATCGGTAAAATGTATTAATTCCGTGAGTTTTTAAGGAGTGTCGAGTGCTTTTGAAACCTTTACGATACCTTTGGCCGGTCGCTTTGGCGGCCTCGCTGTCGGCATGTGGGCAAACTACCGCGAAGACACCAAAACCCTCTCCCATTAACCATGCGAATACGACGACAGCCAAGGCGAACACGACGGGCCTGATTACTTCTCCTCCATCCCATTTGGACCCCTTAACCGGTTTAAAGACAAGCCGCCATGGTCCGTTGGTTGCCTTGATGATTGAGAACTCTGAGTATGGTCGACCCCAATACGGTCTTTCTTCTGCCGATATTGTTTATGAGGCCTATACCGAGCATTTTTACTATTCACGATTTATGTTGCTCTATTGGGGTCATGCACCACATCAAGTCGGCCCCGTCCGTTCCGCTCGGCCTTACTTTGTGAGTTGGGTGCATGAGTGGCCGGCGGCCTATGCACACGCGGGCGCCTCCAACCCAGGCTATACCAGTATTGCCCAGGATCACATTCATAACTTAGATTTGGATGCGGGCGCCTACAATTTGGGTGTACGGGTCTCTTTTCGGAACGCTCCACATAACCTCTTTACCAGTATGGCTGCGGTGATGCAAACGGCCCAACACAATTGGGGTAATCCAAAGGTGACGGGACATTGGCCGTTTGTTACCCATGTGAAATCGGGAACCCCGCCCTATAAGACGATTACGATGGAATGGAATCCGGTCAACACCATCGAACAATGGCGATGGGACCGTGCTGCGAATGGGTGGAGTCGCTGGGTGGACAACCCCAAAGCGCATAACGGCTATGTCCAAGTGATGGGGATGAACTCCGGCAAGCCGGTGTTGGCGTCAAACGTGGTCATCCAATATACCACCGAAAACAACATGTACGATCCTGCCGGTACCGGCTGGATTAGTATTCAGACTCATGGTCAGGGCAAGGCGCTGTTGTTCTTAGGCAGCCGATTCTATCGCGGAACCTGGAAAAACAACGGACCTGGGACCCCGACCCATTTTTATCTGGCCAATGGCAAACCAGTGGCCTTCGATCCGGGACAGACGTGGATTGAAGTGGTACCTAACAGTCAATCGGCTTCCAATCCGTTTCATTTAACGCTCGGCCAATAAAGGTGTAATCCCGGATAAAATCGATGTGGATACGATACTCCGGGATTAGCATCTCTTCCGAAGATATTGTCAACTGATATAATAGGGTTAATCTGTTGCACTATTTCCGATGCGACATCGGCGAAAGGGAGGGTCTTATGTTTAAGCGACGCACCAATCGATGGGATGAGTTGGCGGTCTTGGTCGACACCGGGGCCGCCTATTTGGCCTATTTAGTGGTGATCCATATCTATATGACCTGGATCAATCCTGATGTGGCGACGGTGCAGTTGGCGACCTTCTATTACTCGTTTTCGGCCGTGATGTTGGGTCTTTCATGGCTCGTGTTAAAACTTAATTTTCGTGGCTATTCGCGGCGTTGGAATCAGTTGCCGGCCGAAATGGGCATATTACTACTCTCGAACGTGGAAATAAATTTGGGTCTGGCAATGATTATCTTTATCGTCAAAGCGACGTGGTTCTCTCGCATTATTTTCGTGGTGTTGCCCCTGGGTTCTCTGGTTCTCCAAACCATTGTGCATGGGTTCATTAAAATCAGCCTGGGAAAATTTCGGCTGTCGGGTCGCGATCTGAGACACGTCGTCGTCATAGGGTTTCCGCGGCGCGTCGAAATTTTTTCCGAAACGGTGGTGGCCGTGCCAGAATCTGGTTTGGCGGTGCGCGCGAGCTACGAGGTGCCGTTGGGTGATGCCGAAGCAGGGCGTAATGCCGTAAATAATTTATATCGACTAGTCCATGATACGGTGGTGGATACCGTGGTGTTAGCGTTGCCTATGGCTGACGACGTGATGATGGAGGCCGTGCAACTAGCCCGACGAGAAGGAAAAGAAGTGCGCATGGTGCTAGACGAAGTAGGCGCGCTCGCTCACCGCTCTCGACTCTATGATTTTTACGGAAACTCGGTCTTGGTGGTGGATTCTTCTCAAGCGCACCAGAGCTCCCGGCGTTTGGTCAAGCGAACGATAGACATCGTCGGGGCCATCTTTGGGATCATCGTGAGCGCTCCCATAATGATCGCGATCATGCTCGCGATGAAATTGAGTGAGCCGAAAGCGCCGGTTTTATTTGCGCAACGCCGGGTGGGACTTAACGGACGAGAATTTTTTTGTCTTAAGTTTCGAACCATGATCCCCGAGGCGGAAACGATGAAAGAGCAGTTAAGCCATCTCAATATGATGTCGGGACCGGTCTTTAAAATTGCGGATGACCCGCGAGTGACACGCGTTGGCAAGTTGCTCCGCCGCAGTAGCTTGGACGAACTGCCCCAACTTTTCAATGTGTTCTGGGGACAGATGAGTTTAGTCGGCCCGCGACCGGCATTGCCTTCCGAAGTCCGCCAGTATGGAGAAGACTACCGTAAGCGCCTCTCCGTGCGCCCTGGATTGACGTGTCTCTGGCAAATATCCGGTCGCAATGATGTGGATTTTCAAGAGTGGATGCGGCTAGACATGGAGTATATCGAATCTTGGTCGATTTTGCTAGACTTCAAAATTATGGCAAAAACATTACCTGCTGTGTTTCAGCAAAGAGGGGCACATTAATCATAACGATGGCTGTCGCAGAAGGCTTTCCACTGTTCTAGAACCGGAGATTCCAAGACAGGATCCCACAAAGCCACCACATCGTGTCCCTCTACTCCTTGGTAGATGGTGATGTCAGGAAGTGTTGTGAGGACTCGCATCGTGCCGTGAAAGGTTGCTCCATCGGGAAGTTTCCATTCCGTGTTCATTCGTGTGTCCGGTTTTAGCCTACGCCGCGAATAAAAGCGTATGGCAGAATAGGAGATATTGCGAGAAATTGTCACAGCGGGCTTAGGTGCCGATGTGGGATCTTGGCTCCCGTCGTCGGCGTTAACCTCTTCA
>JAJYPK010000197.1 GCA_021795465.1 Bacillota bacterium | reverse complement strand
CCATGTTGTGGCCATCATTGGCCACGATGGCCATCCTGTACCGAACGGGACGATAGGCGAAGTGGCGGTAAAAGCACCGGATCCCGTCATGTTCCTCCAATATTGGCGTCAACCTGACGCCACTTCTGAAAAATATATCGGATCGTGGTTGCGTACCGGAGATTTAGGGGTTCAAGATGACGACGGTTACGTCACCTTCATCGGACGCGATGATGACATCATCATGTCGGCCGGGTACCGGATCGGGCCCGCCGAAATCGAAGAGGTGCTCATCCAGCATCCCGCGGTGAGCATGGCCGCCGTGGTCGGTGTCCCCGACCCCATCCGGGGCGAGGCTATCAAAGCGTTCGTCAAACTCAATGACCCTGCCTCAGCCAATCATGATGACTTAGTACATCGACTGCAGGATTGGGTCAAAACACGGCTTGCTGCGCACGAATACCCACGCTTTGTGGAATTCGTTACGGAATTTCCCATGACCCCGTCAGGAAAAATTCAGCGGCGGTTGCTTCGGCAAAAACACATGGCATAGCAATCAAACCAGGCTCCATCCACGTCACGGAGCCACGCCAAGGCCACATTAAAGATAAAACGGTCCCACACCTTGCCCATATTGAGAGGAGATTACCTTCATGCTTAACTTGAGTGCGTTTCCCGCCGTAGAATGGCCCCGATTTCGACTCGTCCGTCAACCCATTCTAGGTCCTAGCGAGAGCGATATCGTTGGAGCGGTACGCCGTGAGGTAGCCCGCGTCAGCCACCTCATCACACCCCAGAAAACGTATGCCATGGGATTGGGAAGCCGCGGCATTGCGAACCTCAACATCGTGGCTAAAACGACCATCGAAGAGATGCATCGTCTCGGGGCAGAGGTCGTGATTGTGCCTACGATGGGATCCCATGGTGGCGCTACTCCCGCAGGACAAAGAGACGTCCTCGAAAGTTACGGGATCACCGAACAATCGATGGGGGTCCCGATCGATGCCCGCATGGAAACCGATGTCGTCGCGCATCAAGCCGATGGGACGCCCATTTACTTTAGTCGAGCGGCCCTCGAGGCCGATGGCATTATTCCCATCAACCGGGTCAAACCCCATACCGCGTTCCATGGCCCCATTGAAAGCGGTATAGCAAAAATGTTGGCCATCGGTTTTGGCAAGCAACAAGGCGCCGCGGCAGTACATACCCGGGGCTTTGAGGTCTTTCATCAAGTCATTCCCGAAGTCGCCCAAATTTTGATTGAACGGCTCCCGGTGACCTTTGGCATCGGCTTAGTAGAAAACGGATTCGAAGAGACGGCCTTAATTCGGGCCATCCCGGCGGATACCATTTTGCAAGAAGAGGCCGAATTGCTCAATCGAGCGCGCGAGTGGATGGCGCGCCTCCCGTTTCATGATGTAGACGTGCTCGTCGTGGGCCAAATCGGAAAAAACATCTCCGGGGATGGTATGGACCCCAACGTAACGGGCCGGTACGCACCGGCCCACGCTTCCTACCCCGGACCCTCGATTGGGAAAGTTGCGGTCTTAAACCTGACCGCTGATACCCACGGCAACGCCAACGGACTGGGGCTGGCGGATAGCGTCTCTTTGCATGCCTATCAAGAAGTTGATTGGGCGATAACCTATACCAATGCGCTAACCTCCACCGAATTTAGCCCCATTAAAACTCCTATGGTGATGCCTAATGACCATGATGCCATCGAGGTCGTTCTACGCACCATCAACGGACGGGACTCCAAGCACACCCGTACCGTGATCATCCGCAATACGCTCCGACTCGAAGAGCTAGCGATTAGCGAGGCCTTGTGGGAAGAAGCAGAAGAGCGGGGTCTGGTAGCCTTGGGAGATTGGACCGATCTGGAGTTCAATGCGGACGGGAATCTTAACAGTGCGGCAGGTGTCCCCATAGGAAGGCAGTAAGCCACCTGTAAAAGCCCGATGCCCTTGGAGCACCGGGCTTTTACAGGCAACGATACCCCCTCTAGGCTATCGCCTAAGAAGAAGGGGAACGCAGAGATATAGGTTCAATTCCTTAACGGATCTGCACCATCGTCAAGTGCGGGGTGGTTGGCCCACCAATGAGTCGCCGCCTCATCATAGACGCGCTGTAGTGGCACGTTATACTGCCGGGCTGAGCGGGCGCAATCCTCAAATTCTGGATGCACCGAGCGAACTTTGCCATCGAGAAATCCGATCTTGACGTGGACCGTGCCGAACTCGGTGGCGACCAAGTCGATACGCCGAGCCAACCGATAGGTGTCGATTAAGCTCCGACGTACCCCGAGGGTCGTGGTCTCTTCAAAGATGATCTGGAGCGCAGCCGCTTCATAATCCAGGGACGCTAATACCTGTAACGTCACCGCCGCGCGAGACTTTTTCATCACGACGGGAGCAATCCACGCGTCGCGCGCACCTTCCCGCAACAGACGTTCGAGAACATACCCGAGGGTTTCGGCTGGCATATCATCAATGTTGGTGGTGAGAAGAACCGCGGAGGTTTGCTCTAATCCCAGTTCCTGGCCAGAAGCCACCACACGAAACAGGAGCCGGTTCGTCATCGGATCCCTCCGCTCCTCCGCCCAATCCACCCGGCCGAGTGCCGGGGTCTGGCTTCGTCCCGTTACGGTAAGGATCGCCAGCGCCAAGGGGTCCCACACCACCCCTGCTTGCGCTCGGACCAAAAACCCTTCAAACATAGTCACAGGCCACCCCCCATCGGCCCAATCGACAGGAAGTGGGCCGACCGTAAAATTAACGGAACGAAGCCAACTGACCAAGCGGGGCAATTCTTCAGGTGGAGCCATGCCCCGCTCGGCGAGGTTAGCCCGTCTCAACACGGTTTGAATGACAGCATCCGCTGAGGGCACATCGTGAATATGTGGGGTCAAGGCATCGCTCAGTTGGTCCCACGAGATCGCGCCTTCGAGATGCACATGCACGGACATCATAACATCCGGTCCTGACTGTGGACGTCTGGATGGGGCCATTTTAAACGCACAATTTGCCCTGCCAACCGTGCCGCACCAAATCCGTTGTCGATGTTAACCACCCCAACCCCTTCCGCACAGCTATTCAACATCGTTAAAAGGGATGCCACCCCTTGTAAATGAGCTCCATAGCCGACACTAGTCGGCACCGCAATGACTGGTTGGTGTGCTAATCCAGCGACGACGCTCGGCAGTGCTCCATCCATCCCGGCCACGGCAATGATGACATCGGCGGTCGCGATCTCTGGCCACACCCCGAAGAGCCGGTGCAGACCCGCGACGCCCACATCGTAAAACGCCCGGGTCGTAATGCCATCGACGGTCAAGGTGAGTTCCGCTTCCTTGGCCACCGGCACGTCGGCCGTGCCCCCGGTCAGGATGGCAACCACGCATCTCGGATCCACTTGCGGTATGGGTCCCCACACCAAGGTTCGCGCCACCGGCTCATAGGTCATCGGGTGGTCGCGATAGATATCTCTTAATAACTCCGCAGTCTTCGCCAGCATGCGCGTAAACACAACCGGATGCGCTCGATCCAACTCGGCGGCAATGGCTAAAATTTGTTCATTGGTCTTCCCCTGACACAGCACCGATTCCGAAAACCCACGACGCCGGCGACGATCACGATCCCACCGCAGTTCTTGGAAGCGGACCTCGCCGTCCATGTCTCGCATCTGTCTTCCCTCCCGTTTACCGAAGCATGCATGCCCGTATTGTCAGTGACAGAGGAGAATCGCCCGCGTCACGTTGGGATGCGCCAATTCCCGGGTGCCAGCCCCATATCCGATGGTTTCGATGGTGCCACCGGGCATGGATGCCATGGTCTCAGCATGAAACCCGTGCATGAGCGCGGCTCCCGTCGGTGTGGTTAGCTCCGATTGCGTGTCACCATGGCTAATCCGAAACCCTCGCAAAAGCTCTAGGGTGGCTGGGGCCGGTACGGGAATGCGACCATGGGCACCGGTGGTCCAACCCGATCCCGTCGCAATCGGGCCCACCCAACACCTATCCAATTCCAAGGCATCAAAGGCGGCCGAGGCGGCCACGATGTCGGCAATGGAATCCTCGGCTCCGACTTCGTGTAACTGTACGGCTTCCAACCGCGACCCATGAATGCGGGCTTCCGCCTCCGCCAATGCCTGAAACGCGGTCTTGGCACGTTGTGCCGCACCCGGACTCAATTCGGCCTTGGTCACCATTTCGAGGATCTCCGGCAAATGACGATGAACCGGATGATCCCCTGCCTCCCAGGTTACCTCGAACTGGATGGCCGCTATCCCACCTCGAGATACGGCGCGCTGCGACACCGCCAAGTTCTTGACATTCATGGACAACACGGCGTCCTCGACCACCGCCCAGGGTGCCCCCAGTCCTAACAGTGCCCCAACCATCATGTCCCCCGCCAAACCCGAAAAGGGATCCCAATATACGCCTCGCGCCATATGCGCTACCCTCCATCCATCCTACAAAGTTGGCCCGATTCGTGCAATCGCGAAGACAGCGGATCCTAGCATCTCCGCCATCGTCGCTTCGCCGCTGGCTACGTCTAAGATCCAGTCGACCCAGGCTTCGGCATCCCGATCATTCATCATCCCATCCATGTCATCTTGGAGTGCAGTGCGAATGGTCGGATCATAACCGATCCGAATTACTGGCACCACGGGATGCCCCCCCACATGATACCGATCGCACTCGGCCAACAAGATTTGGACACCGCTCGCTGCCAATCCCGTCATCACCTGGTTTGAACCTTCGCCGGCCTCCATCATTACGCGGTCGGCGTCATCCGGAATCCGTGCCGCATACGGCATGGCCCCCGCTTCTCCGATGCTGCTTTGCACCACCTTTCCCCCGCGACGCAAAAACGCATCAACCACCTCGCGACCTTTGGAACCTAGCCCTTCAATGGGGCCTACGCCGAGGACTAGGTGGTGGATCGACACTTCTTGACGCGTGGCACCACGGAGTGGAGGATCCTGTTCAAGAGACGCTCGCGCCGCGGTGGCCGCTTCTTTCGTACCACCGGCGGCTTGGATAGTGACCACGGACGCCATGGATCGGCGCCCCTGAACTTCTTCAAACACCTCGGCAGCCGGCACTCCTTCGCATCCCAGTCCGATGACGGCGGTGGTTCTGACATTCGGGTGTGCACCCACGCCGACCAATACCCGCTTAGTTTGGTCACGGTCCGATCCAATTTGTGCGCACCCGATGGGATGCTCGATGGCCACCCCGTCAGGCATCGAGCGTACCGCCTCGAGTGCGGCCCGATTCGCACAGACCACGGATGGTAACGCTAATCGGAGATTCCGTACGCCGACCGACCCGTCCTCCCTCACATATCCCATAAAATGGTTGCGCATTTACTTCACCCCGCTTTCTTGGGTCGCGAGGTCCCCACGGCCACGACTACTCTCGAGATTGTGGGTGTGCACATGCTCTCCCGGCCGAATATCGATACTGGCGACCCCGATTTTCTCGCCATATTTAATGAAGATCGG
>JAJYPK010000041.1 GCA_021795465.1 Bacillota bacterium | reverse complement strand
ATGAGGACCCCTTGGTTCTTCCAATAGGCTTTGAGCTCTCCGACAATATCCTGTAACGTCTTCACGGCGTTTCCCCCCTCTTAGTTGACGGTTCATCCTGTGACAAAGTCATCAAGCTCTGAATAAAACTCAAAGACCGCGGGCGGCGTCCCACTTGCGCCACCACATAGCGATCCAGGAGATCGTATAACTCTCGATAAATCACGCCGTGGGCTTCGACGGCCCCCAGGCGAGAAGGATTTATCGTCATCCATTGTTGCCAGGTCTTAAAGCTTCCCAGAGAAATGACAACGCCCTTACCTGGGGAACAGTCTTTGCACTGGGCTTGACCCTCGGAGACCAGGAGGGTAATCGGCCCGGTTGGGCCGATGGATTGCCCGCAATCGCGACAATGCCCCCACTCGGGTGCATAACCCGCAATTTCAAGACAACGCCAAGCCACGGTCATCCCTACGGTGGCCGGGTCCCTCCCTTGGCTAAGCGCTTCAAATCCCAAAATTAGCCACTGAAATGTTTCGGGTGACGCATCATGCTCCGACCACATGCCGTCTACAATATCGGCCAACACCATGCCCCAGCTTAGCGCCGTCAAGTCGTCGCGCATCCGCCCAAATCCTTGAATAATATCGGCCCCCATGACGGTGGCCAGTGATGCCCGCCCTTGGTAAAGTTCCACCGTGACATAAGAGAGTGGATAGAGGCCCGCCTGCAGTTTACTTTTTGGTTTTCGCACGCCTTTGGCAATAGCACCGGTCTTGCCGTGAGTTTGGCCAAAGAAGGTTAAAAGACTGTCGGCCTCACGATATGGGCGAGACTTTAAGACAATCGCCGCTTCTTGGTATTGGGCCATTTAAGATTTCTCCGGGTCCTGATAGCCCAACCGGGTGAGCCATTGCTCTTGACTGCGCCAGCGAGGCCGAACTTTGACCCACAGTTCGATAAACACGCGATGCCCGTAGTATTCCTCTAAATCTCGCCGCGCGACTTGTCCAATTTGTCTTAACATCTGACCCTTTTGCCCAATCACAATAGCCTTTTGCGTCGGACGTTCCACATACAACGTCGCTCGGACATACGTTAAGGCCAGAGAGCGCGCCGTGCGCTCTTCCACCACCACGGCCAGGGAATGCGGGATTTCTTCACGGGTCAATTCCAAAGCCTTTTCGCGAATAATTTCTCCGACATAAAAGTCTTCGCTCTGGTCGGTGACCATGTCTGGCGGGAAATAGGGATCCCCTTCGGGCAACTCATCAAATGCCTTGTTCACCAAAGCCTCCGTGCCCGATTCCTCAATAGCCGACACAAAAAAGTATGCCGCATAGGGCATCAGGGCCAAGTAGGGGTCGACGCGCCCTTCCAGATGCTCCACCAAGTCTTTTTTATTGGCAACAAGCCAAGTCGGAATTGCGGTTTTCTGGGCCATCGCAGCGACCCACTGGTCTTCGTCTTTCGGAGGTTTGGAAATATCCACAATGTGCCACAGGAGATCGACGTCTCCCGCCACACGCTTGGACGCTTTGACCATACGCTGACCCAAAAGGTTATGGGCTTTATGTACACCAGGGGTATCCACCAATACCAATTGAGCATCTGGTCGATGCAGGATGCCTTGAATCCGGTTGCGGGTGGTTTGGGGTTTGTCCGTGGTTATCGCAATCTTGCGCCCTAAAAGCGCATTCAACAAAGTAGACTTTCCCACGTTAGGCCGACCCAACAGGGCCACGAATCCAGACCGATAGCTCACCGTAACTCCTCCAAATCAAAGGCATGGGGCAATAGGTCTCGTAATCGGTAACGTGAGACGCGATGACAATCCCGGGCAGACACACATATCACATCCATGTCGCCAAATTCTAGCAGGACTTGCCGACAACCGCCACACGGGGTCACCGGATCGTCTCCGGCGACAATAGCCACCGCCATGAACTGGCGATGACCGAGCCCAATGGCCGTGGCCACTGCAGCGCGCTCCGCACATACGCTCAGTGGGAAGCTCCCATTTTCCACGTTGCAGCCCGCCACAATTGACCCATCGACGGTCCATAGGGCGGCTCCCACCGCGAACCGAGAGTACGGGCTGTAAGAGTTTCGGCGGACATCGAGCGCCGCTTGAATCAGTGCCGCCTCGTCCACCACGGGATTCGGCCTCCTTTTTGCTTTAGGGTTAAGGTTTCCCAAAAAATCCACGTTATGATACCCCGTCGACCGTCTCTTCCTTACGATGAACCAAAACACGGGTGACGCGACGCCCCGTGACTTTCGTCACGGTAAATTCAAATCCATCCAGAGTAACCATTTCAGCCTCCACCGGGGCGCGACCAAGTAAGTGCAGTATAAGTCCACCGATGGTGTCAAAGTCTTCGTTGGGAAGCGCCGAATCAAAAATTTCGTTGATTTCGTCTAACGAGAAAAGTCCCTCCACATCCACCGTATGATCGTCAATAAATCGGATGGAAAGTTCTTCGGCGTCATATTCATCTTGGATCTCCCCGACGATTTCTTCTAGGAGATCCTCAATGGTGACGATGCCCGCAGTCCCCCCGTATTCATCCAAGACCACCGCAATATGTGCCCGACGATGGCGAAAGTCCGCGAGTAATTCGTCCACTTTTTTCGTTTCGGGAACATACTGGACGGGACGCACCAACTCCTGCACCGGAGTCCCCGCGGGGCGTTCTCGAATATAGAGCAGGATGTCGCGAGCATAGAGAACCCCGATCACATCGTCAACCGTCGTACGATAGACCGGAAGGCGCGAATGTCCCCATTGGATGACCGCATCCCAGGCTTCCGTAAGCGTCGCCGTGGACGAAAGCGCTTGGACGTCGATTCGTGGGACCATCACCTCCCTGACTACGGTATCCCCTAAATCGAATATGCCCTGAATCATCTGGCGCTCACCGGCTTCTAGCAGTCCCTCCTCCTCACCCACTTCGACCATGGTTCGAATTTCTTCTTCGGTGAGAAGGCGACCGCCTTCGGCCTTGCCTCCTAAGAGCCGGATAAAGCCTACCCCAATCCATGTGAGGGTCTTCACCACAGGGGCAAAGATTCGCGCTGACATCTCCAAAAATGGTGCCAATCGCACCGCCACCCGCTCCGGATTGTGCGCAGCAAAGGTTTTCGGGGTAATTTCTGCCGCCAACAAAATTGCCAGAGTCATCACCACGGTAGAAAGTGTTATCCCGTTACTGCCGAAATATCGGATAAACAAGGCGGCTGCCACGGTCGATGCCATGATGTTGGCCAAATTGTTACCCACCAACACCGTACTCAACAACCGATTTGGTTCACGAATCAGCTTTTCTAACCAATGTGCCTGTGAATTGCCCGCTTCGGCTAAGTGCCGAACTTTACTCCGTGACAAGGCCATCATGGCCGTTTCCGCCATCGAATACAATGCAGACACGCCCACCATTACCACCAAGAATGCGATGGGTCCCCAAGGGATGTGCTTCACTGGTTCTTTTCGGGCCTCCTTCGTTGGACGCTTTGCGATTTAGGAATCCACAATACTAACCCCAACACTAGGACCAACCCCGCCAGCACCATCGTGGTAACGCCTGGGGTGTGGTTCCATCGTACCATAAAGTCCGGTGCGATCTGGCTAAGACGGGGAAGAAAAACCCAGATCCCCAAGAAAAGCGCTCCCATAGCAGCCAATAATACAGCTCCTGCCGCCACATCTTTCGCGGTTTGGGCCAAGGGATGCAGGGAAGGACTAGCTAAATCCACCGCGGCTTCGATGGCCGTGTTCACCATCTCCGCCACCATCACCACCATAATCGCGGTCAGTACGGCAATGAATTCGCGTCGTGGCAATTGCATCGTCCACCCTAGCGCCATGACTAGCGTGGCGGTAAAGAAGTGGAGTCTCATATTGCGCTGGGTCCGTAGGGCATAGAGGAGACCTTGAAACGCAAACCGAAACGATTCGGCCAAATTGCTAGCGCGTTTCACGCGTCAGTCCCATGCCTAAGAGAATGGCTTCGGTTTTGCCCATCATGCGTTCCTCGTCTTTCGGGTCTTGATGGTCCCATCCCAATAAATGCAAGACACCATGGACGGTTAAAAACGCCATCTCCCGCTCGAGGCTATGCCCATATTCAAGAGCCTGGCGCTCGACCGCATCCATAGAAATTACCACGTCACCCAAAAGGGGATCATTGGGATCGGCACCTTCTCCTTCGTGTTGAGGAAACGACAGCACATCGGTCGTTCGATCGATGCCGCGATAGGTCCGATTGAGTTCCCGAACCTCCTCATCGGTCGTGAGCAACACACTCAATTCGGCAGATTGCAAATCCGGTAAGCTAGCCAGCGTTGTTTGGGCCACCCGGCGTACCGTTTCCTCCAACGTGCCGTATGCTTCGAGGTGACTTTCCACCCATATTTCCACGGCCTTGGCTCCTCTCCATCTCTTTTAGAACTTTTTCTGGATACTCAATCCGTTGATGAAAAAATCCCGTAAGCACCCGGGTAAAAGTTCGGGCAATCACGTCTAATTCCTTAAGCGTCAAGTTTGACTCATCGAGCTGACCATCGGTCAGACGGTCTTTAATAATCTTGCGCACCACTTGTTCGATGGCTTGCGGCGACGGATTTTTCAAGGTCCGGGTTGTCGCTTCGCTGGCATCGGCCAGCATGACAATCGCCGTTTCCTTACTTTGAGGTCGCGGACCATCATAGCGGAAATCGGCTTCGGTGACTCCTTCCCCGGTATCCGCATCTAAGGCTTTGCGGTAAAAATAATAGATTAAGGTGGTGCCGTGGTGTTCTCGAATGAAACTCACCACCGCTTCAGGCACGCGATGCTCGCGCGCCAATTCGATACCATCACGCACATGAGAGGAAATAATGAGCGACGAGAGGCTCGGTGCCAATTTGTCATGAGGGTTTTCCGCTCCAAATTGGTTGTCGACAAAGAAATAGGGTCGTTTAGATTTCCCAATGTCGTGATAATACGCACCGACCCGGGCCAAGAGTGAGTTGCCCCCCACCGCTTCCGTACCGGACTCTGCGAGATTCCCTACCATAATGCTATGGTTATAGGTTCCCGGAGCCTCCACGAGAAGCTTATGCAGCAACGGCTGATTCGGATTGGCTAGCTCGATGAGTTTAACCGCCGTAATAATTCCAAATGGCCCCTCAATTACCGGGATCAGGCCCATAGAGAACACGGCTGCCAGGAGACCATCTAGTGCCGCCCACACCAGTTGAATCCAGACCGGCTGTTGGAGCAGTCCCGCGCCTTGCATCACATCGAGCCCTAGGAGGGCGGTCACATTCACCGCACCCACCAAAATGCCGGCGCGTATAATATCATAACGTTGCGACAATCGACTTACGCCAAACACTCCGGCAATCCCACCAAAAAATGACACCATGGCTACGTTCAGATCGGCGCCAATGAGGGTCGCGATGGCCAGGGATAATACACCCGTCACCACCACCCCAATCCCGGTGTCCACCAAGGCGCTAATCATAATCGCCGCGGTCGGCACGACTAAGTAATTCAATACACCAAGCCCCGACACGGCATCGGCCACGATGACCGAGGCGACCAAAATAACGCCTGTGATGAGTGCCACCGAAAGATTTTCCGCTTGGCTTCGGCGCATCAGCCAGAAATACGCCCCAATCAAGCTCACCACGACTAGAGAGAACAATGCCGCACCAATAATCGGTCCAGGATTAAAACCCTGATTCAAGAGACCCAATTCTTTCAGCACGTTGATGTCGGTTGCGGTCACAACTTGCCCAGCCTGCAACACCTGTGCGCCCTTAAGAATTTTTACTTGCGGCACCCGGTTCATGGCGGCTTGCCGTCGCGCCAACGTTTGTGCCCGATTCGGGAACGCATTCGGCACCACAAGATGTTGGGTAAAATCGGTTAGAAACAGTCTAAGCCCCGCGTTCGGTTCTTCTTGGGCTACCAACTGGGCCACAAACCCCTTAGCTTCACCTACACCTACGGAGTTGTCTCGAATCTGGTTACCGTTACCCATCACCGAAGCCAGCGTCAACGTGGCGTTTTGCTGGAGTTGCGATAGGGCACTCGGGGACAGCGCGAGCACCTCCCCCCATACCGCACTAGGCAGGTTAATCGGAATCGCTTTTTCGGCAGCTGCTTCCCGCAAACTTAAGGGAGCCCCGGGATCTTCCGACAGCGCTTGAAGGAGAGCAAATTGCCGTACAACGATCTTTTTTTGTACGGTCAAAATTTGGGTATTCGTCGTGTACACGGTGGAAACTGAGGCCGCCGCGGCCCGTCGCGCTTTTTCTGTAGCACCCCAATTCACGACTCCGTACGGCGCTACAACACTCCGCGGAGCATAATCCCCGACCGAAACATCGATACGTTGGGCGAGGAGGGTGACCGAAAAAATGGCGGTGAGGAAAACCCACACCACAGCTGCCACCGCCATTTGGCGCGTTTGCCAAGAAGTATCATCGCTGGCATTCCGCCATTGATGCCACCATTTGGACCCTTGCCATAGGGTTTTCATCCGGTTTCGCGACGGGCAAACCGCGCCCTAAAGGGTAGTAAGAAAACGCCGCTCCCTCCTCTGACGATATCTACTCGCGTGAACCCACGCTCGGTTTCGTCGTCTTGCAGTAACACCCGCGACATCACCAAAGATCGGCTTCGAGAGTGTTCGAGATGTTGTAGAGAGAATACGTCGGTTCGTGTTGGACACCGCTTTACGGCTTTTATTGCCACTTGATGTGCTACCTCCTTCGAAATCATTACGGAACGCGTTGTTCCAGTTAATATTCTCTGACCGCTGTTCCGTAAACGACGGGTGTGAGTTCCGTGATTGCGGTCTTCCTAGATTTATCCGCTACGCCCTTCGGGATAGGGCAGCTGAGCTTCATGAGCTTCATGAGCTTCATGGTCTTCATGTTGCTGAAACGCTTCGACAATGTGCGCTACGAGCGGGTGTCGCACCACGTCGCGTGACCCCAGCGAAATGACCGCGATGCCCCCGATCCCCGAGACGATATCCGCGGCCGCTCTCAGCCCAGATCGCTGTCCACGCCCCAAGTCGACTTGGGTCTGATCACCCGTCACAACCATTTTGGAGCCATAGCCAATTCGCGTCAAAAACATCTTGATTTGCTCGTAGGTCGCATTTTGAGCCTCATCCAGAATGATAAAGCTATTACTCAAAGTGCGCCCACGCATGTAGGCCAAGGGAGCAATCTCTATCAGTTGTTTGTCCCGGTGCCGGTCCAGAGCTTCCGGTCCCAGAAATTCAAACAAGGCATCATACAAGGGTCGCAAATAAGGGTCGACTTTACTTTCTAAATCTCCTGGCAAGAAACCCAATTTTTCCCCGGCTTCCACCGCAGGCCGCGTTAAAATAATGCGCTCTACCTCATGTTGCTTTAACGCTTGGACTGCCATCGCCATGGCGAGATAGGTTTTTCCGGTCCCCGCCGGTCCAATCCCAAAGACTAAAAGATTATGGCGAATCGCCTCGATATAGGTTTGCTGGCCTAGCGTCTTAGGCCGAATGACACGCCCTTGCGTTGTCGTAAAGATGGATTCCGTCAACAGATGAAGAAACTGCCGCTGGGTCCCTTCCAACACCGCTAGAATGGCGTTATCCACCGTATCACGTCGCACCAATTGGCCGGACTGAGCCCATTCCGTTAATAAGTCCAAGATCTCTTGGGTCTTCTTCTGAGCCACTTCTGTGCCCGAAATCGCGATGATGTCTCCACGAGCCGTGAGCTTGACGTCCAATGCCTGTTCAATCACCTTCAAGTGCTCGTCCCGACGTCCTGCAACCGCTAATGATGCCTGATTGTCTGTGATGACCCATTGAGATGGCGGCAATCGGTGTCCCCCTTTTAATTAACGTCTTGGCTTGGGTTGCGCAATATTTTGATTCACAATCCACACGACCTGAACCCACACGCCTGTGGTCGTCCATCGGGCCCTTTGGATCTCCCGCACCACAGGGCCCTTATCGTGTAGTGTGTGAGCCAGTTGCTCTGTCGCCCGCTTAGCGGCCGACGCGAGAGCCCGCGCCCGCGATAAGCGACGCTTCGTTATGATGGTTTCATTATATACTATCTTAAGCAGTTTAATCGGAAGGTTGACACCTCGATACTGCACTTGTGTCATCACGCGCCGCGTTTGATAATGATGAAATGGAATCTGACCAAATCCCTGATATTGCCACGGCCCGCGATCAGCGACAAATAAAAATGCCTGAACAAAGACTTTGGACGTCGTGTGGGCCGTTTGTTGCATAAATGGTTGAAACACCTCGACACCATGCGCCACATTGGCGAAAACATCCCCTTCGGCGGGGGTCATGACGGTTTCTCGTTGTGGTTCTTGGGCACCGTCAGGTTGAATGCGACTCGGTGCCGAAACCGATCCTGAAATGAGCGTTTGCCCCTTATGCACGATCTCCCCTACGGACACCTCCGGTGCTCCCATGTAGACCAGCACTTGCGTGATCTCCCCAGCATGGGAGGCCACAATCGATGAAAATGTGTGTAACCGAGGGCGCAGCACCAAGGGCACCACCTGAATACTGGCTAAGACCCCATGCACACTAATCCCTATCCACGCATACTGGGGGAGTGCGCGAATCATCCGGGTGCGAATGGCCTGCACATCCAAATGCGCGCGCACACTGCCCAAGGACAAACCGGCACCCTCGGCGGTCAAGACCAGTTGCTCTCTAGCCTTAGCAGAAATATTCGGCGTCACTACGTCGACCACCCAAATCCGAGACGTCGCATAGAAGACGATCACGATCGCTGTCAGGACACCCACCCAAAGAAACGGGCGTCTTTGGGATTTTCGCCACTCGATGGGAAGTCCACCACGACGAAGATGCGTCACGGCAAGACCTTTTTCCTCCGCCACGCGCTGGATTGACGGGATCGCACTTAACGTCGCAAAAAACGTGTAGGTATCCCCACCCCGTTGAACATCCCACAAACGATAGCCTTCTTCGGCAACCTGGGAGATAAGATGTTCCACCTGTCGTCCACTGACACTGACTTCTATCCAACCCGACAAGACTCGATAGAGAAAATCGCTCACAATTTCCCCTCCTGCAAGGTCACCTGTCGCACGCGTCCGGTCAACACGAGTTCATTGTGGTCGATCCACCCCACCACAAGCTGATGCCCCAAGATCTTCAGATAACCGCCAGTTACCCGAATTAATACCCGTTCCGAATCGTAATGCTCAATGCCTAAGTGATTTTCCAGACGCAGTTGAAGTTGGCCAATAACCTCGATTCGCGGGACGTTTAGTAAGACTTCTGGGGGGATACCCAATCGTTGCGAAACTTTTCCCAAGGTTCTTCCTTTCATCCTCGGATCCTCCCTCTACATCGCGCTTGTCCGGTATCTCTAATCTTCATGGTATGCCGGGAGGACGGCCTGGATGATGAGAGAAATTCTTTGGCAGCGAAAGGGAAGGACACATTTGTGTCGAATCTATCTTTTAATCGGCACCAAGCGGAAAGGCGGCATGAAGCTGGAGGTCATTTACCCACAAGAAGCATCCCCAACGTGGGATGTATTGAAACTCACCACTACTCGTCAATGCTGGATGGGTTGCCACTTCTGCGACTTTAGTAACTTCACCCCAATGAAGCCGGCGCATCCCATCGCCCCGTCATTGCCCATCCCAGTCGCGGAAAAAGCGCTTAAAACCCTGGAGGTAAAAGTGGATTTGGTAAAAGTTCGCGGTGGCTTAACCTTTAGAGAACCCTTTGAATATTTTCGTACCTTGGTCCACCGTGTGAGCCAACATCATAGCACCATCCAAGTTTATTCCCCCGTAGAACTCCATCAGTGGCATCGCATGGAACAACGACCCATCCGCGACCTGTTGGCCGAATTACGATGGGCAGGGGCCACCGGGATTGGTCCCGGAGGCGGGGAAAGCCTGGTGCAAGCCTGGCGAGATCGCCTGTCCCCTAACCGTCTATCCGCTAACGCTTGGATTGACATTGCTCAACTAGGTTGGGATATTGGCCTTCCTCCCACCGCCATGGTACTGGCGGGCGACTGGCTTAGTACCGACGACTATCGAGAACACCTTAGTCGTTTAGCCGACTTCCGGTGGGGGACCATTGAAATGAAACTCTTTCGGGCCTCGGACGCTCATCCTGAGCTCGAATCCTCCCATTTACTAAAAATTTTGACCCTGATTGAGATGACGCGATCCTATCTGGGGGAGATTCCCTTGGTCATCAGCGACCCTAGAGGAGAACTTTCAGACGACGCCAAGATCCTCATGACCCAAGCGGGGTGCGACGCATTTTACCGGACAGTGGCGGAGGTGGCCCCATGAAGAATCCCCTGATCTTCATGCCGGTCTTAAACCTCGTGAACAGTGCGCCCTCGTATCATGATCACTTAACCTCGATGTTTCTTAAATCGCATCAAGGACGTGGCCATATCATTATGCCGGCATCCCCAACCAATCCGGCGGGTTTTTCTTACGCCGTCACGCAGCCGAACCTCGACCACCCTATTCACTTATACCTCACCGAAATCATGCCCCGAAACCTTAAAGCTGCAGCCGTCGACATCGTCGTTCCATGCCCTAGAGGCGTTCAAGATCCTGCCTGGAATCGATTAAACCGGGTCTATCAAAGGGCGACGGTTCGCCGTATTATTTTGACTCGCCAGGGACCCGAACACCGTCTGGATATCCTAGACAAGGCGATCGACACCCTTTCTTCGGCAATCGACACGAAAATTTTTCTCGACTGGGACTCGTTTGGATGGGATGCCATCGGACATTTCCTGTCACGCTACCCGCATGTCCATATTGAAGGGGTGCCAGACGACCAATTGTACACGTTGATGCGCCTCGCCGAAGTTCTCGACCGACCTATCCATTTGGATGACCTTCGTGCGCATCCTAAGCCCATCGAACCTCTTTTTCACCATAAAATTGCCGATCCACCGGCCATCAATGTGCATCGCATTCCATTTCCGAGCCAGTATCGATGATGACCAGGAGGAGACCATCCACCGTGAGTGAACTTGTTATTTTATCCAGTCGGGAATCCTTGGCATTTATTCATCAAGAAGTGCAATTAATCGACATCCGTAGCGTCAAGTCCTACGTGGGGGGCCACATCGAAGGATCCTTGTCACTACCCGGAGGGAGGTTTCACTGGGCGGCATCTCTATCCCCGGAGGCCATCACCAATCGCCGGGCACTTTTGCTGGCAGAGACCCCTTTGGTAGCTCAGGCCGCTGCTGAAGACCTCAGCCAGTCGCACTTTGCCATCGTAGGGGCCTGGATCGTCTCGCGAGAAGGACTCATGAAAGCCGGACTCAGAGTCCGCATCACCCCCCAGGTACTTTTAGCACGTGTGCCACAGTACCTTTCGGCACATCCAGACACCATTGCATTCGATATCCGAGAGACCCACGAAGCCGAAAAATTCCCATGGTCGGTCGGGGCCCACCTCTCCCCCCTATCCACTTGGCCGCGAACACTCCCATCCGTGGATCCCACGGAACCCGTGTTGGTGATGGGTAGCGATCCCTATCGGTCGCTCTGGGCGGCCTGGGTGCTGATTCATTGGGGCTACAAAAACGTCGCCTATTCATCCATCACGCTTTGACCGCGACGGCTCGGACCACGTCTCCCGCCGGCAAAATGATGGTGAACGGCGGGCCAAACTGTCCCGTACGCGTATCGAACCAGATGCCTTGAGATGGTCCATCGAGAATCACCAGCCACGGAGCCCCCGATCCCACTGGTACCAGTGTGGTCTCTATCGCCATAGGCCAGCGACGAATATCAGTGAGGCGGGGACTCAATCCCTGATAGGGAATCATCCCCAAGGCACCAATTCCCCATAGCCTATCTCCCTCGACGATCCCAAGGGCCGCTTGACTGGCTTTGGGAAAGATGACACGCCTCATGCCACTGAGGTTCGGGAATCCGATCCACTGGCCGAATTCGCGAGCACCCTTCGCATAGGGCACGAGTTCGGCATGATGAAAAAATGCTACAGTGCCCCCCGGAGACCCTCCTCGAAATTCCGGATAACGCCACCGCCCTGAAGATTCTAATACGTACGTGCTCGCATGATGAGGCCCGGCAACCCACGCGGTTGGAAGGTTTTTAGGGCCCTTGACCAACGTGACAATCCCTTCTGGAAGACGGTTATCCACCACACGCCAGGTCCCAGCCTGGAATTTCCAGACCGAACCGTGTGACTGACCCGGGCGTTCAACAACCGCATACAGAACGCCACTTATCCACCGGATGGAAAGCGCTGTCCAAGGATCCGGAACCCGTGCGAAAAGCTGGCTTCCGGATCCCGTCACTGCGCGTATCGCTGATCCTAAAGTAATCAGGAGAACCTGTTGTTTGGGATCGAAGGTATCGATTTGCGTTTGCGCCACCAGGCCTAAAGGTCCCAACCGCACCGGCGCACCCTCCCGACGCCCATCAGCGTAGTAAGGTGCTGCCCAGAGCGTTTCACCGCCCTCGGACGAAGCCGACGCATAAATCACCATCAGGGTGCCTGGCCGTTGGACGGGGTGAAAGATCCCCACGAATCCTATCGCCGCGATGATTGCAACAAAAATGCCTCCTGGCACGACAATCCTCCAGAAGGCATTCTTTAGTCGCCCACTCATGCCATACTGGCAAGACGAGCTTTGACCCATTCCGAAACCTGTCGACCATCGGCTCGACCACGAGTCTTTGGGGATAGCCAACCCATGACTTTCCCCATGTCTTTGGGCCCCAAAGCCCTTACCGCATCCACCGCTTCGTCGATTAATCCCCGAACTTCGGCTTCCGTCAGGGGAGTAGGCAAGTATTGGGAGAGTAGTGTCATCTCAAGTTTTAGCTTGTCCACTAAATCCTGTCGCCCGCTACGTTCGAAATCAGGGAGGGCGTCCTTACGTTCTTTGAGCTCCTTGACGATTACTTGTAGGATCCCTTCATCCTCTAAGGTAATGCGCTCGGTACGGGTTTCTGCAGCCAGTATGGCCGCTTTGATCCCCCGAATAACAGTAAGGCGGGCTGAATCCTTCGCCCGCATTGCCGTCTTGAGGTCCTCATTCAGACGTTCTCGTAAAGACACGAGAGACCTCCTCCTCATTGATGGATTACTTTACGCGTTTTTTTCTTGCCGCCTCAGATTTTTTCTTACGGCGCACACTGGGTTTTTCATAATGCTCATGTCGGCGGGCCTCGGCGAGCACTCCAGCCTTTTGAATTTGGCGTTTGAAGCGGCGGAGCGCACTTTCCAAGCTCTCATTTTTACCTACTTTGACTTCTGACACAGGTCTCCCTCCCCTCCACCCGAACGGGTCGGGGTAAGCTTCCCCCTATTATACGGGTCTTAAGGAAAAAGTGTCAAACCCACTAGAGCCGTCAAAACGTTACCAGGGGCGATATAAGTGGCCATACTTGGTGAGACATTCTTTGCACAAAGTACTTTCCAAAAACCCAGCGGACAGGGTCGCCGTTTCACGTTTTACCACAGGTTTATGACAAATGTCGCAAAATTTTAATTCGATGAGTTTGCCCACACGGTGGCCCTCCCTTCCCATGGATCTAGGATGGCCCGTGGACACACTCAAAACTCTAGCATTGTTGACCAAAAGTGGAAGTCACCGCATCCACAAGGCAAACAGCATCACGGTAGCAAACGCCCCAGCATTTTCGGCACGGAATATCTGAGGTCCTAGCGATACTGCGGTAAAACCTCGCTCCAGCAATAGCTCGCGCTCGCCGGGTGTGAGCCCCCCTTCAGGCCCCACGACTAGCGACACCTCTTGAGGTGTATCCTCGATGACGGCCTCACGTAAGGGTAATCCCGACGGATCGAGGATGAGTCCGAGACCAAGGGAGGGCGCCGTCATCTCCTGCAACGAGACTAACGGATGAATGCGTGGCACGTCAGGCCGACGAGACTGCTCCGTCGCCTCATTAGCAATTTTCAACCAACGTTGCTGCCGGTTAGGGGTCACCTCACGTACAATAGAGCGCTCCGTCACTAACGGAATGAATTCTTGGATACCCGCTTCGGTTCCACGTTCCACGACCTCAGCAAAATGGTCTTTTTTCAATAACGACTGATAAAGCCTAACGTGACTCGGCAGCCGTCGCGTAGGTGCGGGTGTGGGGTCCAGTTGCGCCTGTCCCGAACCCACAATATAAGCCTGATAAACGCCTTCATCCACGATATGGACTTCAATCGGGTCCCCAGCCTTTTGGCGCATCACATGCTCTAGGTAGTGTATTTGTTCTAGGCTCAGGGTCAGTTGATTACCCACGCGTTGGCCCGGATCGCACACAATGCGGATCATCGTGGCGACACCTCTAAAACCACCCACCCTTCTTGGTGAGTTTCCTGCGTAATGACTCCTCTATGTCGTTCTAGCACCTGTTTTACCTCCGGGAGACGTTCTTCTACAATTCCCGACAGGATGACCTGGCTTTTTGGAGTGACGTAACCTAGAAGCCGCGGCCATTCGGCCACGATAATTTCGGTGATTAAATTGGCTACGATGAGGTCAAATGGATGGGAGGCATCGACATCTTGTAAGGTGCCTGGTACCACTGTAACCCGAGAAGTCACCTGGTTACGTTCGAGATTCTCTAAGAGTACCGCTACTGCAACCGGATCGGGTTCCACGGCGACAACCTCACTGGCTCCGGCCTTCGCCGCGGCAATGGCTAACACGCCGGACCCTGAGCCAAGGTCCATGACCCGGGAATCTGGATCGATGCGAGACACCACCGCTTGCAGACACATTCGTGTGGTGGGATGGGTACCCGTGCCGAAGGCCATGCCCGGATCCAACCAGACTGTACGTGCTGGGGCCACCGGGCTATCGGGACACCAGGCCGGCATAATCATCCAATCGCCCACCGGGATCGGCACGTAATATTGTTTCCAGCTATTTTCCCAATCTTCGGCCCTGAGCCGCTTAAATATTACCGTGTCTTCAAATCGAGTTTTTAATGCCTGATGCCGCTCCGGCCAGGTTTCATCGTCGGGAAAATATGCCCTGACAAAGGGCCTGGCCGGCGCCATCGGGATGTCAGCAAAGGGAGTATCAACCAAAACCCCGTCTTCCCATTCCAACCCGGCGGCACCTAACTGATAGAAAAATGCCTCGGCATCACGCGCCCGATCCGAGTCAGACCCGTCTACTGTGGTCGACCAATAGATGGCCGAACGCGCTCCCGAGTTAACGCCCCAAGGCATCTTTGACTTTCCGCAAAAGCCCTTTATCCTGAGGTAGGACCTCTTCCTGACGCATCTCAGCCCACATGTGAAGAACCTCTCGCTCGCGTGCCGTCAAATGCGTCGGGACCTGCACCCGAATCTTGACATTCAAGTTACCGCGGCTCGCCGGATTCCCCAGTCGAGGCACACCCATTCGCGGGATCTTAAACACCGTCTCATTCTGGGTACCGGGCGGAATATGAAGCGATTCTTCTCCCTTCAATCCGACTACTTTTACGTCGGAACCCAAAGCGGCCTGAGCAAACCCAATAGACATTTCGCACCAGAGATCATCGCCATCGCGAGCGAATCCCGCTTTTTCTTTGACATGAAGGAACACAATCAGGTCCCCGGTAGGCCCACCATGCTGGCCCACACCACCTTCGCCGGATACGCGTAAACGAGTTCCTTCATCCACACCGGGAGGCACCTGAACGGTAAGTTTCTTTTCCGCCCGAATTTGACCACGACCCGCACATTGGGTGCATGGATGATGCACAATGCGACCGCCCCCCCGGCACCGCGAGCAGGTCTCTACCTGGCGGATCCGACCCAGAAAGCTTTCCCGAATACGCTCCACTTGTCCTGTACCACGACACTGGGGGCATGTCTCTAAACGCGTTCCCGGTTCTGCTTGATTGCCGCGGCAATGCGGGCAGACCTCGTCCCGCACCATGCGAATTTCGCGGTCAACCCCTTCAATGACGTCTTCCAGGCCAATCGTCAGATCATAGCGTAAATCAGGACCGCGTTGTGGTCCGCCTTGTCGACCCCCGGGCCCATTACCCCCAAAAAACATATCAAAAATGTCTCCGAATCCGGAAAATCCTCCGTTGAAGTCGCCGCCTTGGCCCCCCTGTGTTGCCTGATGACCAAACTGGTCATAGCGGGCTCGTTTTTCGGGATCCGAAAGGATCTGGTAGGCCTCGTTTATTTCTTTGAATTGATCTTCCGCTTGCGTGTTTCCCGGATTGGCGTCGGGGTGATATTTCGCGGCCAACCGTCGAAATTGCCGCTTCAATTCGTCAGGGGCCACATCCCGGCCTACACCCAGCACCTCATAGTAGTCACGTTTTGCCACAGATTAGCTCCCTCCCAGGTACACCCTTACTCTTCTTCGCCAGCCGGTTCGGATGGCCCTTCGGATACGCGCACCATACTGGCCCGCAACACCCGTTCCTTCCATCGAAAGCCTTTGGCAAGTTCCCCTACAATGGTTCCTTCTGGCAAGTCACTTGGTACGCGCTGAATGGCCTCATGCCACCGGGGATCGAACATCTGCCCTTCGGTCATTATCGCATCGACTCCTTGACGCGATAGTGCCTCGTTAAACCCTTTCATGGTCATCTCGATACCGACGCGCCATGACTTGGCCTCGTCGTCTGCTGGCATCGACTTCAGTGCCCGATCGAGGTTATCGTACACGGGAAGCAGGTCGGATAACACGGTGGCCATCACGAAGGCTCGAATATCCTCCCGCTCGCGATCCTGGCGTCGCCGAAAATTCTCAAAGTCTGCTCGTAATCGCACCAGTTGTTCGTAGCGTTCCTCCGCTACCGTCTCCCAATTAGTTTCGGGGTCTTCCGCCTTGATTTCCTCAGGAACTGTCGTGGGTTCTTCTTGTGCTTCGTCTTCCGCTGCATCGGGATTTTCTCCAGGCTTAAAGGATTCCGGATCATTCATCAATGTTTAGCCTCCTCAAAAATTCACGCCCATTTCAAGGCACGCGACAGTTCTTCCGATACCAATTCTACCGTCGCTACGACTTCTGCATAATGCATCCGTTTTGGACCAATGACAGACACTTGCCCCACCACATGGCTCTTCACTTGGTACGTGGCCGTCACCACACTACAATCCCAGATCGCCTCGACTGGGGATTCTTGACCAATCATGACTTGGACGCTCTCAGTCGAGGACAGAGCGCTCTTCAACAGTTCCTCTACTGCACCCTCGCGCTCGAGAAAGCCTAAAACCCGTTGCACTTTTTCGATGTCTCGAAACTCTGGATATTGCAAGATACTAAGGGGTCCCGCAAGCGTTACCCGATTCTCATAGACGTTCCATGCCGCCATCCATCCCCCGAGCGTTTCCCATAAGCTCCGATAGCGTTCGGCATCTCGGGCCAAGGGATCCAAAATTCGATCCTTGAGTTCGTGAATCGAAATGCCGTGAAATTCTCTTGAGAACTCCCCCGCGAGGGCCCCGAGTTGATCGACGCTAAGGTCTTCCGGCACCGATACCGCCCGATTCTCGACCACACCGGCATCCGTAGATACTAAAAACAAAAGTGTGTCGGACTGCAAACGCAGTACCCGAATTTCACTCAAACGAGCTTCCAGTACGGGCGGCGCCACAACCATGGACGGATATCCTGTCATCTCAGATACCATGCGAGCCGTCTGGTGGATGAACCAGGCAATCTCTCGCATCGGCGCTTGAAATGCCATCTTCACACGCGATACGGCGTCGTTGGTGATAAATCGCTTGGGCATGAGCTCATCGACATAATAACGATATCCGCGGTCTGATGGAACCCGACCAGCCGAAGTATGGGGCTGTTCTAAAAATCCCAACTCTTCCAGGTCAGCCATCTCATTGCGAATGGTTGCCGAACTAATGCCGAGGTCGTACTTCTTGGCGAGCGTCCGTGAACCCACCGGCTCAGCTGATGCAATGTAATCGTCGATTAGGATACCCAAGATTCGTTTCTTGCGTGCATCCATGGCCCTTCCTCCGATCACGCTAGCCATTAGCACTCTAGATAATAGAGTGCTAATTTGATAAAAAAAACATAGCACCCGTATGATTTCACTGTCAAGATGTGACCTATGCCATAAATTGCCGAAACACGGTGTTAGCGAGATCGCTCCCGCGAGACGTCAACCTCAAGATCCCATCATACGATTCCACTAGTCCTAATTGGGTCAATTCTCCGATGGTCTCTGCAAATATCTGATCCAAGTTTTCCTCGAATTTGTTTTGAAATCGCTCGCGACTGACACCACGTTGCCGTCTTAAGCCTAGCCACATATATTCTCGCATCTGTTCCATAGGGCTTAAGACCTCATCATCGTCACGTGCTGAATCTCCAGAGTGTTGGCTTTCTACATATCGACGAACGCCTCGATAGTTCCACCAACGCCGCCCTTCATGATACGAGTGGGCGCCGGCCCCCAGTCCCAGATAAGAATTCAGCGTCCAGTATAACTGGTTATGTTGAGAGGCAAAGCCTTTGCGGGCCCAGTTCGCAATTTCGTAATGCTCCAAGCCGCTCGCCTCCAAAGTTACCGCCGCAAAATCCGCCATATCCGCCATTCTGTCGTCGTCGGGCATGACGAGGGTGCCGCGTCGCACACCATCGGCCAACGGGGTCCCCTCTTCCACCTGTAATCGATACAGGGAGAGGTGGTCGGGATTGAGATCCAATAATTCGGTCAAAGTCTCTTGCCATTCTGCAAAACTTTGGGACGGCAACCCATAAATGGCATCGAGGCTTACATTCTCAAATCCAGCGGCGCGAGCGTCGGTAACCGCTCGATGAATATCAGGAACTCCGTGAATCCGATTTAACGCCTTCAAATGACTCTCTTGCATGGCTTGGGCCCCAATCGACAGGCGATTGATTCCGACCCGACGAAGCGTCCTGAAGGTCTCCCGCGTTACGGTTCCGGGGTTCGCTTCAAGCGTGACTTCGACTCGAGCATCGAAGTCGGTCACACGCGCTCGGACCGCCGCGATGAATTGTCCGATCAAGATAGGGTCGACTAAGGACGGCGTACCGCCGCCGAAAAAGACCGAAATTAAGCGGCCCGTAGGCAAGGTTGCTCGCTCCCATTCCAGGATTAAGGCATCCATATAGCGCTGATGGTCTTCTACTCCCATGTGTGTGACCGTGTTAAAATCGCAATACGTGCACCGGGCTTGGCAAAAAGGGATGTGGACGTACAGGCCCCAGTCGGTCAGAAGAAAGTCGTCACCCGTCATGAGGGATCGTCCACCCGGAGAATTGCCATGAAAGCCTCCTGGGGGATCTCGACGTTGCCGACAGACTTCATCCGTTTCTTACCTTCTTTTTGTTTCTCTAATAACTTACGTTTACGGGTAATGTCCCCCCCGTAACACTTAGACAGGACGTCTTTACGCATGGCTCGTACGGTTTCACGGGCTACGACGCGGCTTCCAATGGCTGCTTGGATCGGCACTTCAAACATCTGGCGCGGAATCAACTCACGGAGCTTTTCCGCCAATGCTTTGCCACGGTAGTAAGCGCGATCGCGATGCACAATCACCGAGAGGGCATCGACGATTTGTCCGTTCAGTAAGATATCCATGCGGACTAAGTCTGCTGCCTCCAGCCCCGCGAGTTGGTAATCGAAAGAAGCATAGCCGCGGGTACGACTTTTCAACTGATCAAAAAAGTCATACATAATTTCTCCCAGCGGTAATCGGTACTGGATCATGGCCCGCTTCGGATCCATGTAGCTTAAATCGCGAAAGATCCCGCGACGCTCTTGGCACAGTTCCATCACTGCGCCGATAAAATCGGTTGGCGTAATAATGCTCGCGTCCACCATCGGTTCCTCAATGGTCACGATCTCTCCAGGCGTCGGCATCAGCGCCGGATTGTCTACCCGGTGGATCGTCCCATCGACCCCTGTCACTTGGTAGACCACGTTCGGTGCAGTGGTAATCAAAGAGAGCGCGTACTCCCGCTCTAAACGTTCCTGAATCACTTCCAGGTGCAGTAATCCCAGGAACCCCGCCCGAAAACCAAATCCTAAGGCCACCGAGGTCTCCGGTTCAAAGGTCAGGGAGGCGTCATTGAGTTGGAGTTTTTCTAACGCTTCTCGCAATCGGCCGTAATCTTGAGAGTCTACCGGGTACAGTCCCGAAAACACCATCGATTGAGCGCGTCGGTACCCAGGCAGGGCCTCCGGCGCCGGCCGCTGGGCACTTGTTACCGTATCTCCAACCCGGGTGTCTTGCACCGTCTTAATAGCCGCCGCGAAATAGCCAACCTCTCCACTCGACAAGTGGTCGATTGCCGTCAAGTGAGGGCGAAACACCCCCATCTCGGTCACCACAAATTCCTTTTGGGTAGCCATAAAGCGCACGGCATCACCCACTTTCACCTCCCCATCGATGACGCGGATGTACACCAACACCCCTTTATAGCTATCAAAACGTGAGTCGAAGATAAGAGCCCGAAGAGGAGCTTTCGCGTCCCCTTTCGGGGACGGGACTCTTTGGACCACCGCTCGCAACACAGCTTCAATTCCGATCCCTTGTTTGGCTGACACTAAAATTGCCTCCGTGCCGTCCAAACCGATTTCCACCAGTTCCTCAATCACGCGGTCGGGATCCGCGTTAGGCAGGTCGATTTTGTTAATCACGGGGATGATGGCGAGATCATGTTCCAACGCCATGTAGAGGTTCGCTAAGGTCTGGGCTTGGACTCCTTGTGCGGCATCTACCACCAAAAGGGCTCCCTCGCAGGCTTGAAGAGCCCGGGACACTTCATAGGTAAAGTCCACGTGGCCTGGGGTATCAATGAGGTTCATCTCCATCCGTTGGCCGTCATACTCGTAGTCAAGCCGTACGGCTTGCGCCTTGATGGTAATGCCGCGCTCCCGTTCCAAGTCCATGGAGTCCAGAACTTGTTCGGTCATTTCGCGATGCGTCAAGGCACCCGTGGATTCGATCAGACGGTCCGCCAGCGTACTTTTCCCATGATCGATGTGGGCAATGATTGAGAAGTTACGAATGCGTTCGGGTTCCAAGTACGATCCTCCATCACATGAACGATATGGCACTCATCATACCTGCTCTGACTCCAAATGGAAAGAAATGCTCACAACTTAGGGTGATGCCAAAGATCCTTCCCAATCTCTTCGGGCGTTACGATGGTTTGTAGCGTCCGTGATCCCGAATGCAGACTGCCTGGGGCAAAATTTTCTTTGGGATTCCGCTAACATTGTAAGGAATTCCAGAGTCTTCTTCAGTGAGGGGGCAACGCAGTGACAGAGAATCAGGGCGGTACGGATGAGTGGATGGAGCGATGGATTAACCTCTATGGTGACCGCCTGGTGCGCTATGTCTTTATTATCACGCGTGATCGTGAGTTGGCCCAAGATGTGGTCCAAGAAAGTTTTCTGAAATTGATGCTGTTTCATCGGCGGCATCCTAACGAAACGATTTCACCGGGCTGGCTCTTTAAAGTGGCACGGAATCAAGCCTTTGATGCCATGAAAACCACAATTCTACCTACCGATCATGTGCCAGACCAGCCAAGCGACGACACTCACATTTGGCTTCCGATCCAGATGCGACAAATCCTCTCCGAACTCCCGGTTCTGGATCGCGAATGCCTCTGGCTCTTTTACTATGCCGATTGGCCTACAAAGGACATCGCGCACCACTTAGGCATTTCCCCCGGCGCACTACGGGGAAGACTACTCCGGTCACGGCGAAGACTGCAACAACTATGGGAGGTGAAAGACCATGAATGCGAATTCCCCAAATGATGAAGCGCTCCGCCAAGAATTCCGAGATCTCGGTATGCCGCCAGACTCCTCGCTGCACTTTGATCACGAACGCTGGATGGAGACGACTAAGAAACGTGACCGATTGACGCCGGCAGTCCGTCTTAAAGGCGTCCCATATGGTTTTTCTGCTGCCGCCATCGTTCTCGCCGCGGCTCTCATCGGAATCCCGGCCATCCTCCACGCGCCCCATGCGACGGCCACGCCGCGCAATCATCCCCACCCAGCGCGAATCTATCCATGGCGTCCTCTGGGCCTGATGATGCTCCACATGGTCACGCCCACGGAAGGCTGGGGATTCGCCGACACCGGCACCGCCGTTAGTGGCAACACCGTCTACCGTTCGTCTGGAGGATTAGGTTTTTGGAAACCCGTCGGGTATACCACAACACGATTGACGGGGATGATCGCCACTACGGTGCTGAATCTTCGCGACGCCTTTTACACCGCCGTTCATCGTCATCCCTCGGTGGTCACCGTGGACCGGACCACAGATGGCGGGGCCCATTGGTCCAAGACTACGTTTCGAGTTCCCATGACGTTTGGACCGTCTGCCTACTTCTCAGGAGGATTGCAACAAGCGTGGCTCAACCCTTCTAAGGGAGCGATTCTGCTGGGTGGCGGTCCGGCTAAAACAACTTCTGAAGTCCGACTCTACATGAGTTTTGATGGCGGAAAAACCTGGTCCTTGCGTGCGGTTCACGGTCGTAATCTCCCGGGATATGGTCTATTAGCCTTATCCCAGGGCCATCAAGTCTGGCTTCTGGTTGGCAGCACCCTCTGGCATTCCCCTAACGATGGGCGTAGTTGGTATAAGGCAACGCTCTCCGCCTCCAACGGAGTACCTGCTCATGTCCTCGGCATTCCCCAATTTAATGCATCGGGCGTAAACGGGGCGGTCGTGGCTCGGGTTGGTAACAAGAGCATCGTGTACACCACCCGAAACGGCGGTTTGACCTGGCACGCCACCAGTCCCGTCCCCATATCATCGTCTCTTTACCTCTTTCGGCTCAACCAGAGCCATTTGTGGCTATGGAACGTGTCGCAAATCCCGAACAAGAAAGTGTCAGAGATTCTCTGGTCGTCAACCAATGGAGGAGTTACGTGGCAGAACGACGGTACGCCTAAAGGAGTGCCTATCCACACCTCCCGGTCCACTCCTGGCTCTTTTGAATCCTACCGCTTTGTGAACCCGACCACCGGATTCGTCACTTGGGATGTGAATGGGTGGCCATCCTATTACGAATCGGTGAATTCCGGCAAAACCTGGCATCTGGTAACACCAAAAGCGCGTCTATCGACGAAACAATTATCGGATATTAATGGGACACTAGAGGGCCCCTGATCGCTAAAACGCTAACCCACGATCGTCTGACGGTCCCCTCGGTTCGATCCTGGACCCCGGGGCTAC
>JAJYPK010000196.1 GCA_021795465.1 Bacillota bacterium | reverse complement strand
CGGCAGCCTCTGGTCCCCCAGTTATTTTGCCGGGTCGGCTGGAGGAGCCCCCCTGTCGATCATCAAGCAATACATCGAGCAACAGGAAACGCCGGATTGACCCCTCCGGGGTCAGCGCCTGATATCTGTGAACGGCGGAGTTTTACGGCGCATCTGATAAAAGTTTGGGTAATTACCGAGCGGACAGGTCCCGGTACGAAGGTCCTTTTTAACATCGAAAGTGCAGGCCAACCGATGTTCAAACAACGCAAAAGTGACCATGGGGGGCAAGCGAATCACCAAGCGTTCGCGACCTTCCGGACACGCATCATTCCGAACCTTGGCAAGCATTCTGACGAAAGCCGCATCCATGGGCTCAATTGATGCCTCCTTCCTGGCGAATTGCAGATTGATTGCGTGGAGTGTCCTCGCGTAGTGTGCGTGGACGATCAGCCACTGTCCCTAAGAAACGCTGGCGTGATGCCGTAAGACAGTTGGCCAGCGTTAATCATCGATGGTCGGACGTAGATAGTTCTATCAGAACGGTATCGATAGCTGTGACCATGGTATAATTTAGATCAACCCCATCTGACATGGAGGGTGGTCTAATTGCAACACCCAGTATATTGTGAACGTTGCGCTGATGAGATCGGTTCACAAGGAGACCTTGTTACCGTTTTGAAATTACCCTCAGTCATCGCAGCCTATCACGTACGTTGCTATGGATTAGAAGCCAAAGGTCTCAACGCTTTTGGTACCCCATTAAACAGCGTCTCCCTTATATGGCTCATGGTAGTTTTCGGGTTGCTCTGTCTCTTTCTGTTTGTAGCGAATTCTTTTAATCCGGCGTTCCTAATTATAGCGTGTATCATACCGTTGCTGAGGTTGGGCTCATGGTTAGTCGTCGAACGTCATATTTCTCACTCATCGGCTACCTAAGGCGCCTTAAATTTCAAATGACAGCCGGACGCTCCGCACAGGGGATTCTCTTCAGTCAAGAAACTCGGAAAGCGTGTTAAAAAATCTACGGCACACGGTGCGATTCCTCTATACACGTGCCGGAGGAGACAATCTGACCCTCCGTCTTCCCGCCATCGGCCCGCTCTTTCACCGTGTTCCAAACCTGGTTAATCTCTCAAGGTCGCTCTCGGCCCCGGACGGGGTCCGCAGTGCTCACAGAATTTGTCTGTTCGGCGGTTGAGAGCATCGTGAGCAAGGGTGCGAACGACCACGGAGGCTCTCGCCGCAGAGGAGCCCGCTTTGGAATGAGAATTGGACTATACGTCTTCGGAGTTGTCAATCGTATCCACCCTTGTGTCGCCAACTGACGTTGTTGTCACAGGGGTGCTAATTTTGTTAGCATTTTACCGTAATGACACCTTATCTGACCATGATAGGAGCCTACTACATCAATTGGGACGGCCATTGGTGTTGCCCGCAACGAGTGCTGCGGACGCAACTAGCGAGATCGTTGGGGCCCATATTGGACGGTCGATGAGAAACATTCCAAGATTCATCGATATAGCCCAATGGTTTTCCCAGTAAAATTGATGCGTCTGATGCACACCGGCTGAGTTTGGGATAAACTAGGTGGATAGAAACCTAGAAACCCATTCGGGTTAGGGAGGCTTAATTGATGACGGGTGTAGGCATTCAATATATCATACGGCTTAGTATGCAGCGTGAACTGGTTCCCTTTCGGCAATTGGTGGAACTTGTCGACGAAATCGGAGGAGATATTGTCGCGCTCGACCTAGTTCGGGCCGAGGACCAAAGAACAATTCGAGATTTAACGGTTATGATGCCTTCGCCAGAACATCTAAAACGACTGGAAAAGGCATTGGACGGCATGCCTGGAACAGCCATTGAAAATGTTTCTGACCGAACCTTTTTGATGCATCTTGGGGGCAAAATCGAGATTCAGCCTCGGGTGCAGATTAAGACCCGAGCGGATCTCTCCCATGTGTATACCCCAGGCGTGGCTCGAGTGGTGCAAGCTATTGCCGATGATCCTTCCAAGGCCTTTCAATTGACCATGAAACGTAATACGGTTGCCGTTGTCACCGATGGTACCGCGATTTTAGGCCTAGGCCATTTAGGGCCTAAGGCGGCACTCCCGGTCATGGAAGGTAAGGCAGTGCTGTTCAAGTGGCTCGCTAATGTGGACGCCATTCCTATCTGTCTTGATACTACGGATGTCGACGAGATTGTGCAGACCGTAATTCGCATTGCCCCTGGTTTTGGAGGCATCAACTTGGAAGACATTGCGGCACCACGGTGTTTTGAAATTGAGGCGAGGCTGCGCGAACGCCTGGACATTCCTGTGTTTCACGACGATCAACATGGCACGGCCGTGGTGATTTTGGCAGGCTTGTTAAATGCTGCCAAGGTTGTTAAGAAAGAACTGAAGGATCTCCGCGTGGTAGTCGCTGGGATCGGAGCCGCGGGTACAGCCACGACGGAACTGTTATTGGAAGCCGGGGTGACTGATATCGTTGGGTACGACCGCATGGGTGCCTTGGTTGCGACACGCTCATACGACGGACATCCCGCCTGGGAGGCCTACGCCAAAAAGACAAATCCATTGCACCGCGACGGATCACTCAGAGAGATCTTACACGGGGCGGATGCCTTTATCGGAGTATCCTCTGGTAACCTACTTACCGTGGAGGATGTTGAGGGTATGGCAACGGACTCAATTCTTTTCGTCATGGCTAATCCCGAGCCGGAGATTCGCCCCGAATTGGTCCAATCTAAGGTCCGCGTGTTAGCTACGGGCCGCTCAGATTATCCTAACCAAATCAATAATGTGTTGTGCTTTCCGGGCTTATTTCGTGGAGTTCTCGACAGTCGTGCCAGACAAATTACGACCCGCATGAAAATAGCTGCGGCCGAAGCATTGGCCCAAGTTGTAAAACAGGATGAGTTATCTCCCGAATACATCATTCCCAGCGTCTTTAATCGGGAAGTTTCCATCAAAATCGCCCAGGCCGTGACCCACGCTGCCGAAGAAGAAGGGGTGGCACGTCGTATTTCCCCGACCTTACGATAATCACGGCAGTTAGGAAGGAAGGAAGGAAGGAAGAGGACTAGCGTCGCGACCCTAGTCCTCTCTTATCCACGGAGTGGACGTTGTTGGGAGATATTGGACTAGAGATGTCGGTTCACTGAGGATGTATATTCAGCAACAGATGGAGGGGATCATGGCTAACGGTCAATGGAATTTCCAAGAGTGGCTTAAGATCCTTTCGGCGCCAGTGCCTTGGTCGCGGGCAGCTATAGGGAAATTTCGCACGGCTGGCATCGTGGTTATGCTGATGCTCTTAGCGAGTTACTGGTTCTTGTGGATTGCAGTCAATGGGAAAATTTCGCTTTGGTGGGCCGGTGGAGGCGAACTGTTGGCACTGGGAATTATTTTAGTGACGGCTTATTGGGCTGTAGCGGAACGGCGGCGGGACGTGTCTAAACGCCAACACGACGACCGGCACTAAAGGTTGTTAAAAGATAAGTGATTTAGATGGGAGCCGGTGCGGACGACCACATAACCCACCGCGACAACGGTTCCCGCCCACAGCACAGCAGCTAACATTTCTTTGAGCCACGGTGATTTACGACGAGTCGAGACGACGTCATCGTCTGTCGTGGGATTTATACTTGATACCGACGTCGGTCTGTGAAATCGTCTACCCAGGAGGACTCCAACGCCAACACCCAGTGCTACCAAAACGACCCGTACCATCCAGACCCCATGATCCTGCCCAGCTGCCGCCACGGCATGAGGATTTCCAAGGATTAAGGTGTGTTTCAATTTGGCCACTGCTCGCTGTTCAGACGCCATGGTGCTCAAAGCACCAATGACAAAAGCTCCGCCCACAAGAGGAATTTGGAGTCCTAGCAAAACAAGCCACCACGGCCAATGCCAGGGGGGCCATTTTGACGATCTAGGAGCGTTCGATCCACCCGACTCAGCAACCTTCTTGGTGTTGCGTAATGAGGACACACGTGGCATGCAAATCGCCTCCTTTGACCCATTATACCCACTAGGTCAATACCTAGACTTAAAAAGACCCTTGGAGGCCCCCTTCGCCCGTGAGAAAGTACTCCCTTCAGCGTTCGTTTTGTGACTCTTTCTCAAGGTCTACAATGAATGCTGTTCCGTCGGCTCCACCGGGTCAACGTCGTTATTATTGAGTGCGATCAATGCTAAACGCAGCTGAACGGCACTCGTGAGCTGTGCATCATGAAGATGTCTAGATTGGGATGCGAGGTCATCCAATAGGCTTTCCGTTTTCTCATCCCCGTGCGGAAAATCCATAAGTGATAATTGTAACAATCGAATCGAAAACCAAGACAGAATGCGTGTGATTCCGGTGGCCTCTTTAGCTTCCTTAATTAGTCGTAGGGCCTGCGCATGATCTTGACGCGAAAAGGCCGCATCCGCCTGAGTAGCCAAGAATTGGCCGTGCATGATGCGATTCACGGGTCCTTTCGTCATCTCCATGGTATCATGGACCAAGCGGTCCGCGTTGGTGGCTTCCATTCGCTGATAGATTTGGAGTGCCTGGCCGAAATAGCTTTGGGCCGCTTCAAAATTCGATTCTCGCAAGGTAGTATTACCTAACCCCATCAGGGTATGTGCCGGGCGCATCGGGTTCTTGACCCGGGCCATCGCCTCGACCCACTGTAGACGAGCTCGCTCATAGTGCCCGAGTTTCCACCAGACAAGACCGAGATTCGTCATGGCGGACTCCCACTATCATTAAAAGGTTTGAGTCGTACCGCTTCCAGCAACGGATCGAGGGCCATAGTCGGTCAATATTTACCTAAAGTACTAAGGAGTCTCAATCTAAGGAATCCTCGCAATGTACGGTCGTTTCGAGAGACGTCGTTAAGAACAACGACAGCACGCCCAAAAGCTCAGTAAGGAAGGGGAAGGAATCATCAACCCCTTCTCTATTGCGTTCAGAGTCGATGCGGGCACACGGCGGCTAACCGCAATCGATTTCAAATTGCGCTCGTGTCTAAGAAACTTAATCATTTCTCCAATCGATCGAGACTCCATACCCATAGATCCCATATTCGAGAGTTTGTGCCAAAATCATCTAAAGCGACGCTTATAAATTTCCATTTAAGCGGGTGCCTTGTTTTTTAAAAGTCGTCGAAATAACAACAAAACGGCAAAAAGAACTTTATACTCATTAGACTAAATATTCGTAATTGAGAGGGTAAATCTTCTCTACTGACAAAGTGTACCGTTTAAATGATCTCAGGTTCGAAACGAATTTTGAGGATCACCAAACTTGATAGAAAGGAGGACATGAATTTGGTTACTACAGCGCTCCCGACAAGAACTAAAACGACAAACTCGTGGGTGGTCGGCGCGGCCCTTGCACTCTTGGCTATCGGAGTAAGCCTACTACCGACCTACGGTCTGACGCACCACCTGAACTGGGTGCTATGGGAATTGGCCACCGGGAAAATCTCGTTTTTACTCGCTTATGGCACCATTATTGCCACTGTGCCGGTATGGCTCAGGATACGCGGGG
>JAJYPK010000195.1 GCA_021795465.1 Bacillota bacterium | reverse complement strand
ATGTTAGATTTCTGCGGTACCACCATGTGAGCCAGTCAAGCCCAACGTAAGCCGCACCTTCCCCAACTTGCGCCAAACGCATGTAGCGCACTTGAGATTGTTGGTCTGCAATCTCCAGGTTGACGGAACGCAAGAGTTCCAACAAAGACTGACCTTCGGAGCCAGCAATTCCCGGAGTAGAACCTCTTGTCAAATCTTGATAAATGGCTGGCTGGTGCACAGCCGCCCACTCCAAGACTTCGGAGTAGCTACGTTGTCCCGCAATCGGATCCATCCAATCGATAGGATGGATCCGATCATGGGCTAGCTTACGAGCGAGCCGAAACCCAATCTGCTCCACCTCGGTGGTACCGAGCACTATGTCGTCCGTAACGAACTGCTGGTATCGTTCGTTAGTGGTGGTGTCGTAGATCTGCTCCACTGCGACATGGGTCGCGTGAAATGCGGCCAGACGGTTCACGACGTCATAGATCTCTAGCCTCCGTGCGTCACTGTGGATATCCCCCAAGTCAACGGAGCGCCAGTCTTTACGCCAATCGAAGTGCACCATACCACACACCATAACGGTAGCTTGAGTTGGTTTTGTCGACATAGGATTGTCCTCCAGACTGGAGCTATTCGCGCCTATTTAAATTATAGACCAACACTAGAGCCGCTACCTGTCTAAAAATGAGGAACGAAATAATATAAGACCGGTCCAAGGCTATTCGCCCTTTGTGCGATCTTGACGAAGCGTCACCCGTGCCTTCTATCCCGAATAATCTCTTCTAATGCTTGGCGATGAGAGTGCGTGAAATCTGGATGGAAGCGACGGTCAAACTTGGAGGTATCCAATATCAGTGGGGATTGCCATAAATATTGAGTTTCGATGAGACCCCGAGCGGGGGGAATCCGAGGCTTATCAACCGGACCGTGATCGGACCCATCACTCGAAGGTGTGTCTTGACACCGCTTACGGCGCGTGCAAGATCACGCAACTCTGTTCCGGAAATTGGATCCGGCCCTGCGACATGCCAGACTTGTCCCACCGTCAGATCACCTTCGACTAACCACTGTATGGCTTGGGCTGCATCGGGGATATGGATGAATTGGTGAGGCAGGTCGGGTGGGCCAAACCATCTTAGCGTCCGGGGCAAGGGGTCTGTGGTAATCGCATAAAAGTCGCGAAGACGAACGATGGTGATAGGGTGCTGGGCCATCGCCTGCATTAAGCGTTGCTCCACGCGCCATCGAATCTGTCCTTTGACACTGACCGGCTGTTGTGGTGCCGTTTCATTGAGGGGTTGAGATGTGGCAGGGCGGCCGTATAGATATAGATTATCTACGTAAACGTAGTGCGCATGGGTGCCGACTAACGCAGTTACGGTCGCCTCAATCATAGCAGGGTACAGGCTCCAATCGTCATATCGCTGGCTGCGGGCATCGACGACACAATCCGTCTTCGAAAAAAGTTGATGGTGACCCGCAACATCCTCCGGATGCAGAGTCACCCAATGAACGGCCTTGTCCATATCGGAGGTGATGTAGAGCGAGCCACGGCGACGACGTCGTAATGCGCTGCGACAAAGGTGCGCATAAGGTAGCGGCCCAGCCGCCCAGAAGCTCCCAAAATGATCGTTCTCATAATTCTGACCTCCATTCTGATAAACAAAACATACTGTCGTGGCGAGACGTAAAAATCATGGACAAAGGATGGCGTAGCACAAATCTCGCGTCTGGCGTGCGATCTTAGAAATGGAGTCGGGTGTTACATTGCGTTCGCTCTCGATGATGACTTGGTTAATGAGCCCGTTGCATGCCGTCACCAAAAATTCTGGAGTCATGGCTCGCACTGGCCCTCCCTCTTGCTGGATGCGGCATATGACTTCCCTGGCCCAGTCGGGGGCATATCCCACCACACTGTCTTTTACTGGCAAGATCGGGACGACCTCGTGCCACCTCAAAAAACAAAAGCGATATGCCGCAGGATGGAGAAGTCCCCACAGGGTCAGCTGTTCCGCTAATTTCAACACATCATCGAGGGTGGCATGGTGAGAAGATTTAAGGTAGGGTGCCAGTGCAACCGTTTCCTCGGTGAGTATTCGTTCTAGTAGTGTGACGGTTAAGCTTTCCTTACTTGCGAAATGCGTATAGAGGCTGGATTTGGTCCGGAATCCTGCGGCCTTGCGAATCGCGTCCATGCTGGTGCCGACATACCCCAAACGATCGAATAAATCAAGCGCCACGTCTAGAATCCGGGTGCGTGAATCCGATTCCATGACATCATCTCCGTACGAACGGTCGTTCGTCAAGAGAATACCATGTCGAGTGTTGGGTGTCAATTCATTAACGTTGTGTGTGAGGGGGTAGAGTGGTTAAAACCGACCGTCATTGTTTCGTTAGGTGTCGCTACAGGATCGTTGATGGGGGCATGGATAAAAGTCCCGTTCGCGTGTGGCGCATTGCGAACGGGACGGCTTGTTAGGGGGGACTAAAAGGCGTTGGTGGCCAACTCGACGATAGGGTCAGGGATTTGATTTGGCGGTCCCGACGCCACATTCTGGGTGCCATAGAGGGATAGCACATCCGGTACGTTATGTGCGGAGCCGGTGTGGTAGGTGAGATACACATGGTTTGTGCCGAGGTGTCCAAACGTCAGTGTGGAGGGCGTGGTACGCCCTCCCTTGCTTACGGTGAAGTTAGGCGATTGGTTCGAAGCCGAGGTGGTGGGGTAGGCCTGGCTCAACAATAACTGGGCGATCCCTAAAATGGGTTGGTTGTTGCTGGTCTCGAGTTGTAATTGGACGCTATAGGTATGGTCGGCTTGGATCCCGTTGACTAATTGGAGCTGACCAATGCTATTGGATACCGGATTTGAGACCACCGGGGCCGCGCTCGATGAAGAGCCACTAACACCCGTGACTTTGACGTTGGCGGGGCCGTTGGGTGATACGGGAAACGTGGCCGGATAGGAGCTATTGACCCCAAGATTTGAGTTAAAAGCCGATCCGGTAAACGTGTACGACGGATTTGTGGAAGCAGAGGCATAGGCCGTCATAAGGGATGGGGGACCCCCGAAGGGCATGTTATTGACATAGCCTAGATAAAAAGGTGCATTGCTGTTCACATATAGCGATACGTTGTCAGCCGAGGTGTCGGGAACGATGGCGCCTTGGGCGTCGACAGGTTCCAATATAAGCTTGGCGCCGGATGTTACGGGATGGACCGATGACACAGGGACGCCACTGGCAGTATAAGCCCGCCACCCCACCTGACTGGTGGAATTCGGGAGAACGGTGAGGTTAAGTTCCCCATTACTCCAGCGAAGCGAGGTGTTACCGGTTGTTGAGCCCGCTTTTACGGTAAGAAGACCGACGCCATTCGTGAAGGCCACGGATAGGGGGCCCGATGTATAACGACCGGCTGCAGTTTTGAATGTGACATGAGAGGTGGAACTCGAAACCGTCAGGTTCCCGTGATAGGTGGTATCGATGGAACCGTTGGTGTTCAGGGCATCGATGGCGATGGTTTTAGTGCCCCCTGCGGCAATATATGGGAAGGCGGATAACGATTTGTAGGAAGCCGCCGGCGGCACCGTATTAGTCGGCGTCACGGTGCCGGTAATTGGGGATCCAATAGGAGCCGGGAGTTGGCTGACGGCGTATACGTTGGACCATTGAAAACCGTTTTGGTTGAATACTTTGGCGCTTTCAATCCAGTGCAGTTGGCCCTTTTGATAGAGATACACTTGGGCACTGGATTGCGGTTTAAGAAGAGTGATCGGTGCTCCGACAGGAGCCGGGAGCGTCGTGACCGTCTTAAGATCGTTCCAGGTATAGCCCAGATCGTTCAACATGGCTGGTGAGGCGATAGCGTGCAGAGATCCATTGTGGTCGACATAGACGGTGGGCGTGGAAGCTAACTTGTAGAGAGGCCCGGGAAGTGTAGCGGCGTTGGCTACGCCTGGTAGCACCAGGCTGGAACTGGCCAGGAGTAGTCCACTCAGCAACGCACCCCGAGATTTAGAAACTGGCATCATTATAAAACACACCTTTCAGGAAGTGGATTGATTAGACAACATGCCATCCCGATAAGAATCACATGTCATGAACATAGCATACGCGAGCGGTTGTACCATGTCACTTTGGTGGGGAGATAGGTATTTGGAGGCCTCGATCCGCGGAACCACGGCCGTTGAGAAGGGTTCCTTACACCATATTTCGCTGGGACACCACAAAGACCGTATGACAAATTTCTCGTCATGATCCCCAATCGGCAGGAAAAGTCTGGTCATACCACGAATAGAAAAATAGAATGACCATTCCATTTCATCGGGGGGAGTCCGTTGGATCACCAGGATATTTTGCAAATGCTTCAAGATCATGACATTGAGGTGATTCGTGTCGTCTTCAATGATAACGCCAACGTGGCACGTGCCCGCAATATTCCCGTCAAATTCTTTCGGGAATCCGTTTTGGAACAGGGCGTGCAATATCCATCGGCGATGCTGTCGGTGGATAGTAGTGCGAATTTCGTTGTTTCCGCCGGCGCCGGTTTTACCGGAGGATATGGCAGTTGGCTACTGAAAATTGACCCCGATACCTTTACGCCGATTCCTTGGGCGAACAAGAGTGCGCGTGTGATAGCGGATCTTTACACGCTCCAAGGCGAACGGGTCGATGTCGCACCGCGAGCGGTATTCAAACGGGTACTAGAAGCGTTGGACCACGATGGGTACCAGGCATTAGGCGCGGCTGAACTGGAGTTTTACATCTTTAAGCACTATGATGCAAGCGGTTTTGAGCCGACCTGGACAGGGCTTCAGTGTTACTCCGAGGTTAAGCAAGGGGAAGTGGACACCATCCTGTACGACATTGTGGCGGGTCTTGCCGGCGTGGGAATCCACGTAGAAGCCGCCAATACGGAGTATGGGCCCGGGCAATTTGAGGTCACCATGAACCCGGCTTGGGGGATTACCGGAGCCGATCACGCCTTTACCTTCAAAGCCGCCATAAAAGAAATGATGAGTCAACACGGGTTACTCGCCACATTCATGACCAAGCCGCTTACAGGCTTGAGCGGAAGTGGCAGTCATTTTCATCATTCGTTGTACGACAAGAAGACAGGACAGAATGTCTTTTACGACGCCCAGGCCGCCGATGGACTGTCCGAGACGATGAAGCATTTTATCGCGGGGCAGTTGCATCATGCACGAGCTATTTCCGCCTTGGCTAACCCTACTGTCAATTCGTATCGTAGGCTTCGCCCGTACACGTTTGCGCCCTCTAATGCCACGTGGGGGCTAGAAAACCGGATGTGTATGATTCGTGTGCCCGCGGCACGCGGGCAAGGCACCCATATCGAAAATCGACTGCCGGGGGCTGATATGAATCCATACCTGATGATGGCGGCGATTTATGCGGCCGGCTTGGACGGTGTTCGCCGCAAACTGGTCTGTCCCGATCCCGTGATTAATCAGGATGCGTATGCCCTAACCGATGCGGTTTTGCTACCACGAACGCTTCATGAAGCACTCCAGGCGTTAAATCAGGATGAGGTGTTG
>JAJYPK010000194.1 GCA_021795465.1 Bacillota bacterium | reverse complement strand
GCAGGTCAGTGCCAACCCACATATTCATGCGAAGTTCTCATCGATACGCAAGCCTCTCCAACCGTCTCGGCTCGTTCTCAAAGTCTAGGATGACGGCTGAACATTCACGGGTGGTTCCCATATGCTATTTTAAAATTTCGAGGTCATCGTAAGGGTGTTGACACTCCCTACGGTTAAAGCCAGCGAGCTTTACAGTGTCGAGGAACCTCGTCAGTTTTACTCGCAAAGGGTTTGCCAAACGCCTCTAGCCACTACCAGTACTCACTGTCTAACCCAAAATACCACAACATCATTCTTGATTCGTCTCTTCAAAAAGGGCCGACACGGCTTCCACGGACATACCCTTGGTTTCCGGCATGAAAAGACTCACAAAAACCACCGCTAACACCGCCAATCCCGAAAAGACCAGCATATCGGCAGGCAGTCCCCAATGTTCGTGCATCAGAGGGAAGAACTCGGTGATGGCAAAGTTGGCGACCCAGTCGACGACGGCTGCCAAGGCGGCCATCCTACCCCGCACACCGGTTGGAAAGTATTCACCTTGAATGATCCAGCCGGTACCCCCAACTCCGAATGCGAAAAAGATGATAAATCCGGCTAGCGTAACGAGAACCATCCAGGCTCGCAAGGGGCCAGTGAGAAAGGCAAATGCCCCGGCACTTAGTGCCATGAACACCGCCATCCCGCTATATCCTAGACGGGCCAGAGACTTTCGACCAAAACTGTCGATGTTGCGAAATCCAATGTACGTCGCCAGGACGTTGACGATCGCCAAGACCAGCGTGGCTTCAATCCCGCTGACGGCCATACCTACGAGACCCATATGGGGGCGAGAAAAATAAGGCTCTAAGATCTTCGGGCCGTAATAGAAGGGGACATTGATCCCGGTAACTTGCTGGAAAATCATAAACACGGCTACGATAATAAAGGCGCGGCGGACCCCACCAGAAATGACCGGACGGCGGGCACGAGTGTTGTCCTCGGCCTCTTTGCGGTGGGCTTCCTTAATTGTCTTTTGATCCACCGTGATGCCGAGCAGGGCAAGCGTGTCAACGAGGTGGGCATCTTGCCCCTTTTCGAAAAGCCACCGGGGAGATTCGGGCATTTTTATGCGAAGGGCGAGCCCCACCAACGCCGGTACAGCACCCAACCCTAAGATAAGGCGCCAATCGAAAGTTCGAGCGTAGCCCGGTAGGACACTGAATACGACAATAGCAATGACGTAGGCAGCGAGAATTCCGACGGTAATCATCCACTGCTGGATAATGGCCAGCTTCCCTCGCCGATTTTTAGGTGCATACTCGGCAATATAGGCCGTGGCCACGGCCGTATCGGCACCAATCGCGAGCCCTACCAATGTGCGGGCTGCCAGCAACATCCCGGAGCCAATGGCAAAAGCAGACAACAAGGCACCGGCAGCATAGATACCCGCATCCACCACCAAGAGTGCTTTCCGGCCAAACCGATCCGTGATCGGCCCCGCCAATAAGGCGCCGAAGGCAGCCCCCAAGGACGCCCCCGCAACCAAGTATCCGAGTGCCAGTCCGCTTAGCTTGTAGGGAATGAACGTAAGGGCGGATCCGATATTGGAGGTATCATAACCAAAAAGAAAACCACCGATCGTTGCCATCAAGGCCAGCGACCAGTAAAGCCTTGTAACGTGATTCTGGTCCAGCATATCGGCAATATGCCAGCAGTAGGGTTCTTGTCCCATTTATATTTCACCATCCTATAAAACTAGAATGCCTCGTTGGCCTTCTCCCATACCTGATGCCTTTGCCATAATCAACCAGTGTCGCTGTAGTGGGCCACCCGATGGTCGCGTTGGGGGGAACTGGTGTCCGTCATTGTCGAGGCCAAGTAGGTCGAAGTCGTCATTCTGAACCATGGTGTAGAGACGACGAGTGAGGAAGAATTAGTGCAAGAGGTCCTCGAACTCATCACCATGTTTTCGGCTCTACGGCAACCGATCCCGCAGGCATCGTCACGATTCTCCCCCACAAGATTACCGTCGACCCCAACCATTTGCAGGAGACGTACCTTCGCAAGGCTGCCATGCGACGTGACAAGCTGAGCCGTCATTGTGCAGACCCCGGTGTCAATTGAATGCGATCAAAGCCGCCCGGTTTTCGTGGATGCCGGAGGTCACCAAGAACGTCCCCCAAATGACCATCAGGCACTTGGGGCTCGATGAAGCAGGAAGATCATCGCCCCTCGATCGATGGCTCAACAATGATCAGACTGGGACAATTCCATCAGAGCGGTAGCAGGAAACGGGTAAAGCGTCTAGAATTGAGTCGTAGCGACAACTACTACCGCTTGTCGACATAATGAATCGTGGTGACAGCAATAGGAGACACGGCATCCATGTGGCAACAACTGGCAGACATTCACACTTTTGCTTCCAATCATTGGGTTTATTCTGCATTTGGGATTGGATTTTTCATGTGGTTCCTCTACCTCTTGGTGACGGGTCCATTCCGTAGATGGTTCGCGGATTCTCATGCCCCTTCCCGGGCACAACACCTCTATATGGCACTAGGCATGCTCACCTACTTTTTCGCGTTTGCGAGTCCTCTTGACTATATCTCCGATCGATTCTTGTTTTCAGCCCACATGGTCCAACACATGCTTGAGGTTTCGGTCATGGTGCCCTTGCTTATAAAAGCTTTGCCCAACTGGCTTTGGTCTTGGGCGTTTTCGTGGCCTCCTTTCAAAAAGGCATTTGGAACGTTGGCCAATCCCTTTATTGCCCTCTTAGTGTTTATGATGATCTTCGATAACTTCCACTGGCCCGTACTATATGATTTGACGTTGACGAATCAAGCTTTTCATGTCACCGAACATCTCTTGTTTTTCTTTTCTGCCACCTTTTTGTGGTGGCCCGCTCTAAGCACCCATCCCACTTATCCACGGATTACCCAGCATGGGCTACGGATTCTTTATCTGTTTGCAGCCTTCGACGTCATGATGCCACCGGCCATCCTCATCCTCATGTGGAACCACCCCTTGTATTACCCCTACACAAAGGCTCCGGTGCGCTTATTTGGGTTGTCGCCGGTAAGCGATCAGGAACTAGGGAGCGTGATTATGGTGATATTTGGCGCTCTGAGTAATGCCATCGTAGCTATCGGCGCTTTTCGCGACTGGGAATGGAATCAGTGGTACGAATAAACTCCGCACGACTTTCCTCGACATTTCGGGTTTGCCTGTCGCCAGGGGTTCCCCGAAAGAAGAAAGTTTTCCTTACGGTTAGTCATCGTTTCGGGATGGACCACCCCAACGATGGACGGTGACGCGGTCAATGTGCAGGTGCATCCGGAACGTGTTCCTTTCTGGGACCGATTGACATGACCGCTGATCTCCCCGCATCACTCCGTATTCGACCCATTTCACCCATTTCAACTGATTAGAGCCTTCGCTCATCAATCGCCATACGACCGACGCCCCAATCACGTAGATTCTCCATGATTGCGGTTAATTCGTCTTGGGGGTCGACCGCCACGTTCCACCGCCAGGACGCAGATGCGGTCGATTCAGTCCGCAAAGTAACCCGCCAGGCATCGTCCTCATCATTCCACTCGATCGAGGCAATCACTTCACGAGCATCCAATCCATCTCGGTCGAGCCACGTTCTTACCAGAGTATCCAACGCGACATGATTAAGAAGAGTCCGACCAAATTCTAAGGCGTTCGCCCACACATCGGGCAATCCCGCGACGATAGAGGTTAGTTTCATCATCGGGGCCATCGCCGCGACGAAATCGTCACGCCACTCACTGATACGCTGACCAATAGCAGCTTGCCCTGCGTCCTGCAGGAGCGCGTCTTCGTCCGTGTTATAGCCGACCATCATGAGTCCGGGGGCGTCATCCTCATCCGCCGTAGCGACCACCCCGGCGAGAAATCTTAGGGTCACCCCGGTGTCACCGCATACCAGTAACGGTGGCTCGAACTCTGGTCGATGGGTCGCGTCCGAGCGCTTGTTCGCTTGCGCGACAGTCTCTTCCAACCACTGACGCCGTGAGGCCCACGACTGCGGCAAATCGTCTTCGCGGTAAAGACCGGGGAACACGATTACCCTCGCATCCGGCCCCACTAAGCCATGACGCTGTAACGTTGTCACAATCTGGTTGAGCGTGATATCCGTTGGTATCGTTAACGGCACCGCGTGAGGCGCCTCCGTAACGAGAACCACCGGGATGAGAAAAGCCGTCGCAATTCCTGATGTTTTGTTCGTGCCATCCATCTCCACACCGATTTCCGTAGCCGCTTCATCGGCCCAAAACTCTACGAGATCGGCGGCCTCGTGATGATGCTGCCGATCCAATTGCGCGATCGCCTGGTGAAGAGGCTGGTCCGAGCCTCGCATGACTACCCTCGCGACGAGTTCCGCTAATTGATGTTCGGCCAAGGTTAATTCGTTGTGACTCGGAATCGCAGCGGCTTGAACAGCCAGTTGGACAAGTCGTCGACTCCAATTGAATGGGCGGATCTTTCGCTTTGGGTGAAGCATCACCTGGCCTCCTCTCTGGGGAGATGATAGCACAATGACAAAAACCATGGTTCAAAGCAACGGCGAGTCCCTGGTTCGCCAACCGTTCAATATTTCGATACTTCATGCCTTGGTATCACGCCGAGATCGAGAGCGCGCTATAATAACCGTAAATTGTCCAATGAGATTCTCTACGGCAAGGAGGGATGACCATGCTGATGAATGCGGCCGCCGGAGCCCATTTACCCGTGTTGAAATATTTTTATGTCATGAACGCCGTCATGTTGCTCCTGGTCATGATCCTCGGTGGAACGGTGGTTACCGCGAAAACTCAGCGTCGCCCATTTCATCCATGGGCCCAGTCCCCCCGGTCACGCAAAATTTTAATTATAGGGCTTGGCCTGTTGTGGATCCTCGATGGCCTCTTGCAAGCGCAACCCCTGATGGCGACCCAATTTGTGCACGAACTTCTGGTTCCATTGCTTCATGGTCAACCCGGAATGGTTGCGACCATGATGCGAATCGGGATGCACGTGTGGCGTATCCATCCCCTGGCATGGGATCTCGTAGCAATCTGGACACAAATTCTCCTCGGTTTCCTGATCTTATTCGGTGAGGACGCGGAATGGCGTCGTATCGGCTTGTGGGTTTCGATCGTCTGGGGATTCATTGTCTGGGTCGGGGGAGAAGGGCTCGGCAGCTTATTATCGGGAGGAAGTTGGTTTGTTGGGAGTCCCGGCTCCGTCCTCCTCTACGTGTTAGCAGCCGCCACGCTGTTGCTACCCCGAACCTACTGGTCGTCACCCCTGTTGAAAGAGATCCTCCGAAAAACGATTGCCGGTCTTTGGTTTTTGTTTGCCCTCTTACAAGCTTGGCCGGGATCAGGGTGGTGGTCGACCCCCAAACTGGCGACTGACGTATTGGCACAAGCCCAAATGGCCCAACCCGGATTCATCTCGGCACCATTATATCTGCTTGCGCATCTCACCAGGTTGGACCCCTTAATCGGGAACGGCGTCTTTGTGGCACTCTTTATCGTCTTGGCTGGACTTTGGGCACTCGGTCGTCCCTCCCGTCTCACCTGGGTGATTACCTCCGGGATCACTTTTGGCCTTTGGTGGTGTGGACAAGACCTCGGTGTATTTGGAGGGATGGGGACCGACCCGAACAGTGGTGCC
>JAJYPK010000040.1 GCA_021795465.1 Bacillota bacterium | reverse complement strand
GGAGGAGCCCCCCTGTCGATCATCAAGCAATACATCGAGCAACAGGAAACGCCGGATTGACCCCTCCGGGGTCAGCGCCTGATATCTCCGCCCTGAACGGCGGAGTTTTACGGTGCATCTGATAAAGTACCATGTCCGCCATGATCGGCTTGCTCAATCACCCCCATCACTACGTATGCGTGCGTCTTGATAATTGCTTCGCTCAGCCGATCAATGTCGGGACTAGGGATGCGAATGGATGATCGCCAATAGCGGCCCCACTCCGTGCGACCTTCCGGCCGGCGTTCACCGACCACGCTACCAAACCCCAACCCCCGGGGATAACCAGACAAAAAGGCTTCCGGAAAAATAATGAGGTCGGCACCTTCGGCCGCCGCTTCATCCAGGTAATTGCAGGCTTTGGTGACGCTTTGTTCCCGATCCATAAGCACAGACGCCGCCTGGACGACGGCCACGGTGATGTTATCGCGAATCCTCATTACGCATCCCCTTCCTTTTCTTGCCAACGGCTTATAGTGTGGGCATACAGGGGCAGATTGATATTTCCCCCGGAGATTACTAAGGCCACGTGACGTCCCCGAAACATCTCCGCATGCGTGCGAATTGCCGCCGCCGTAATGGCGGCCGATCCTTCGACTAGAAGGTTACTACGCGCCAAAAACTGAAGCACCGCAGATTCAATAGCCGTTTCTGGTACACGCAGTACGTGGTCGACCATCGTTTGGGCAATCGCATACGGCAGGGCGCCAATTTGGCGCGGCATAAGTTTTTCCGCCCACTGGCTATAGGGGTTCGAAAGGATCACCCGTTCTCCAGCATCCAGGGAAGCGGCCAACGCCGCAGCCCCTACGGGTTCGACACCTATGATCCGAGGGCGATCGGGGTCATCCTGATAACTGAGCGCAATGCCTGCGATTAATCCACCCCCACCGACCGGCACCACGATGTCGGTGCATTGTGGCCACTGGGTTTGGATCTCCTGCCCAATTGTGCCTTGCCCGGCAATCACGGCCACATCATCAAAAGCCGGAATGAAGACGAATCCGTCTCGCTGACCGAGATTTTGGGCGTAAGCTTCTGCTTCCTCATAGACCGACCCCTGTACCCGGACGTGTGCGCCATAGCCAAGACAGAGGTCTTTCACATTGGCAGGAGCGCCTGTGGTCATCACTACGGTGGCGGGAATTTGCAACCGATGGGCTGCGTAGGCTACGGCCAAGGCGTGATTCCCCCCTGAGGCGGTCACAACGCCCCGCGTCCGCGCAACTTCGGACAGTTGCAACAAAAAATTGAATGCGCCGCGAACCTTGAACGTCCGGGTCTCGCGGAACCCTTCTAATTTGAGATACACTTTGCCGCCTACGTGCTCACTGAGCCACGGACAGTATTCGAGCGGGGTGGGTAGCGCTAACACGGATTGCAGACACTCATACGCTTGAACCACGGTTTCGGATGGCATCGAATCCCTCCCTGTCTCATTTGACTCACGACGATATTAGGATAATCGCGGCAATCCAAAGGAGGTGAGAGTAGGCTAATTCCTACTCACGTACACCCCGGAGCCTCAGCGCCCCATGCCTTGGCCATGGTAGCGGGTCGGTTGACGTAAAAAGTTATTCTTTTTGACATTTATTGTATCGTAACTCCAAAGGGCTGTATTACAGAACATCATTATCCAAAATATCCCGCGCTAATAATCAAGATTTAGCCCCCCATCCACCCGCAACACCGTCCCGGTAACGAACGACGATTCCGTCCCCAACAAGAACGCCATCGCCTGAGCAATCTCTTCAGGCGTCCCAAGACGTCGTAGGGCAGTCCGATCGACAATAGTCGAGGCCGCTTCCGATTGGGGACCCATCCCGGTTACCAGAGCTCCAGGCGCCACCACATTGACGCGTATCCCCTCCGCCCCCCACTCGGCCGCCAATTGCCGTCCTAATCCGATGAGCCCCGCCTTGGCCGCCCCGTATGCGACAGCCGGGCCATCCCTAGCCTGCATCCAAGCGTCGACACTGGACACCAAGACGACGCTAGAAGATCGAACCAGCCACGGCCTTAAAATCTGGAGCAACCGAAAGGCCGCCGTCAAATCTACGGCCATGGTGCGTTGCCATTCGTCTTGGGTCGTCATTTCCATCTGATCCGAAAATACCAAACCAGCCAGGTGTACCACTCCAGCCACGTGGGTAATCCCCCACTCACGAAGCATTTTTGGCAGTGCTAGAGCCCATGGATCGGATGGATTGGCCAAGTCCGCTCGAAGCCATGCCTGAGAGCTCGAACCTTGCTGTGGATAGCGAGACAGCCCGATGCTACGCCACCCTGACCCTAATTGCGTCACGAGTGCCTGCCCAATGCCGCTGGATAGCCCTGTACCCACTAACCATTTGGTCATAAGTCCCTCCTAGAAGATTGCGGGGATACTCCCGTACGTCCTCGGTAAAGATTTGTTATATTAGGTAAGAACCAACGCCGACGCTTTGCCGAGAAAGGATGGACCGCATGTCAGAACCTAGCTTTCGTTTTAGCCCGCGTCCTAATCGTGCCCAAGAGATTCACTGGTATGAATGGGGCAATGAAGCCTTTATGCGCGCCAGTAGTGAGCAAAAGCCGATTTTACTCTCAATTTCCGCCGTCTGGTGCCATTGGTGCCACGTGATGGACGAGACCACGTATAGTCAGCCCGACGTGATTAACCGAATTAATGAAGATTTTATCGCAATTCGGGTGGATAATGATCAACGTCCCGACATTAATCTTCGGTACAACATGGGCGGGTGGCCCACCACCGCGATATTAACCGCAACGGGGGAAATTATCACGGGAGGGACTTACGTGCCGCCCGACCAGATGACAAGCCTCCTAGACCAAGTCCTCCAATATTGGCGCGAGAACCGGGACCAAATTGGAGATCAGCTAGCCGAACCAGAAACACCCACAATCAATCCTGCGCTCAGCCAACCTACCAACGAAGTGGTCATCAAGATTATGGATCTGGTTCGCCAGCAATTTGACCGTGCCTACGGTGGGGTTGGTTTGGCACCGAAATTCCCCCAAGTCGACATTTGGGACCTTTGTCTGACATTTTTCACGGCAACCGGGGACGGTTGGTCGGCGGGGATGGCAGCAAGAACATTGGACGCCATGGCGGGCGGCGGCTTATTTGATCACATTGAGGGTGGATTTTTCCGCTACTCTACAACCCGTGAGTGGACCGTACCACACTTCGAGAAAATTCTTGAAGAAAATGCACAACTGTCTAAGCTTTACCTGAAAGCCTATCAAATCATGGGAGACGAATCGTATCGCGAAGTCGCCAATGCCACCCTTCAATGGGCCAATACGGTGCTACTCAACGACGACGGCCTCTGGGGAGGCTCCCAGGACGCTGACGAAGAATACTATGCCCTTTCCAAAGAGGACCGCGAGTCCCGAACCGCGCCGTTTGTGGACCCGGTCATCCATACCAATTGGAACGCCTACATGATTTCCACCCAGTTGTCTGCAGCAGCCCTTATTAACCCCCAAGTGTATGCGCCAATCGCGATGACAGCCCTTGAAGTCCTGTGGGATCGGATGTGGGATTCCGAACAAGGCCTTTACCACTACGACAATGGGGATCAGCCGCAAATTCTTGGTCTACTCACGGATGTGGCAGCGCTAACCAATGCGGTCATCGATGCCTACGAATATAGCGGTGATGCCATATTCCTGGAGCGCGCAGAGACTCTCCTCGACTATGCCGATAAAATTCTCTGGGACGATGGCGTTTATCACGATCAACCCCGTCAAGAGGCGGAATTCGGTCGATTACGGCATCGCCAGCAGCCTCTTCCCGATAACGCCGCTATGGCACGTGCCTGGATTCGTCTTGCAGGCATCCTCGACCGTCCGGAATACAAGAAGCGAGCCGAAGCCCTCCTTGGAGCGTTTTCTCCAGCCGCCGAAGAACAGGGACTTTTTGCGGCCGCATGGGCCGTAGCGACGGATCGCGTCGAGGCCGAACCGATGGTTGCTACCATTGTCGAATCCCATAGTCGATCCGGTGCCAATCTCCGCCAAGCGGTTTATGGGGTCTATGACCGTAATCGCATCGTCCGTACCTGGCCGACCGGCAGTGCCGAGTTCGAAGAGAGTGATTATCCCGAAATCCCCATGCCGGCCCTCTACATTTGTCGCGGCACCGTTTGTGCCGCACCGGTTACGGAGCCCGAAGGCCTCTTAGAGGCCTTGCAAGAGCTAGCGGGGGCAATGATTCCCGAACCCGAGGGAACGCTCCCTCCCAACTAATTAGGCCTAGTGATGAATGGGCAACTCTTCTTATTGAGTCCACATAGGGGACCCATAATTCCCGGGGTTCCCCTGTGGCCGCTCATGGACGGAGCCCCGGGAGACTCTCAACCTCGTGCAACACCATTGTGTGCCGCATACCGACGCTCTCCACATTGGATACACAGCCCATAATCTCCCCCATGGGTTTTGGTGGTGGACGACTGGTTTCGGGTAGGTAGGTGCCTTTCGTGGCAATAGGTGCTACGTATTGCCGAAAGTAGGTGCAAGTGGCGCCGGATGATTGCGTGCCAGGACCATGAAATACCTCTGATGCCTCAAGGGTTGGTTAACCAAATTGACCGCAAAACCCGGCCTTAAATGACCGACACTTGCGACTCCCCGAAAGTGTGGACGATGGCCCAAGCCGTCTTGTTCCTTAATGTAGGGACGCATCGAAAAGTGCTACCCGCTTTGAGTCTAGCGCCTTGGCATGATAAAGGTACACGCCCCGTGTGGGGTTTGCGTAAGCTATGCTCATTCGGTATAGTGTAGTAGCGTATATGGGATTCCATGATCTGAGCGAACCCACGACTATTCCTTTCCGCATATTCATAAAACATGATTCTTCCAACTCGGCCTCATCAGCGGACGTCTAAAAGGGGGGTAGCACGGTGGATACACACGAATGGCCTCCAATTATTCAGGGAGGAATGGGGATCGGGGTGTCCAACTGGCTTTTAGCGCGATCCGTCTCGCAGGCCGGGCAGTTAGGTGTGGTGTCAGGAACCGGAATAGATAGTGTGCTATTAAGACGCCTTCAAGATGGCGATAGAGGGGGGCATATGCTACGTGCGTTGGCGGCAGCACCATGGCCTAAAATGGCTCAATCTCTCGTTGACCGATTTTACCTACCCAATGGCCGGACACCCGGTAAGCCGTACGCGAGACTGCCTTTGTGGACCCTCAACCCCCACAAATTCCGTACCATGTTCGCCATGTTGGGCGGATTTGTGGAAGTGTGGTTGGCCAAAGAAAAGCATTCGGGTTTAGTGGGTCTCAATCTTCTTACTAAGGTGACTCTTCCGACCCTACCCATCCTCTATGGCGCGATGCATGCCCGAGTCGATGCCGTATTGATGGGAGCAGGAATCCCTCGTGAGATTCCTGGCGCTTTGGACGACTTAGCTCAACATCACGCCACACAAATCCGGGCGGATGTGGTGGAATCGACGGCAAAATCTCCCACCTGGGTTCACTTTGACCCCTCCATATGGCGCGAACAACGGACCCGTGATTTACCGCGTCCAGCATTCTTCCCAATCATCGGTGCCAACAGTTTGGCACTCCTCATGGCCAAAAAAGCGACCGGGAGTATCCAAGGATTTGTGATCGAAGAACCCCGTGCGGGAGGACATAATGCGCCCCCGAGAGGACCTAAACGCTTCGATGCAGAAGGTCAACCGTTGTACTCGGAACGTGACCAGGTAGACTACGCCGCTTTGAGTCGCTTAGGATACCCGTTTTGGCTAGCGGGTGGATTTGGTAGAGCCAACGGATTACGTGAAGCGTGGGGTCACGGTGCAAGGGGAATCCAAGTAGGAACGTTGTTTGCCTATTGTCAAGAATCCGGTCTGAGTACTGACGTCAAGACGGTGCTCGGTCGAACCCTGGCACAAGGGCCCGTTGAAGTGTTTACCGATCCGCTAGCGTCTCCCACGGGGTTCCCATTCAAGGTGGCACAAATCCCTGGAACGCTCTCGGATCCCGATCTATACGCTAAGCGCACTCGTATCTGTGATGTCGGTTATCTGCGCGATATGTATATGACGCCGACTGGAACGATCGGCTTTCGTTGTGCATCCGAACCCGTGGAGGATTACGTGCGAAAGGGAGGCGCGGCGCAAGATACGATAAATCGCAAATGTCTCTGTAATGGGTTGATGGCTGCCGTAGGGTATGGTCAAACGCAGCCGTCTGGTCCAGAATTGCCTATCATTACGACGGGGGATGGTCTCACCGAGATAGCCGCTCTACTGGGATCGACCGGGACCAGTTATAGTGCCAGGGATGTGATTCACTACCTGCTCGGGACATCCGATAATCCTTGATATGTAGGTATAGTAAGACCCTCCCAATCAATCCCCGCCTTTTCATCGAACCAAATATGCGGTGTTCTCACATCCGGTTCCCGAACGTAACACGTAGGACTGTGGTACGTTCGGGTAGCTTTACTTACCTTACGTTTGTGTCGCCGTCGACTCTTTTGGGTAGAATCCCGTCCCTGGATTGCCGAGCCTTGAGCATCCTAGCAATCAGACGCGTTGGTTCGGTTCTCACGCTCCACGTGACGCTGAAACCTCTGGATGTCTAAGGCCTGGCGTTCTTCTGACCCGTAAGCATGTGTAAAGTGATCCGTCTTACGGTCAAGGTTACATTGAGACCCCTTCCTAGGGCCACCGATATTTAAGATTCCATCCATGATATTTACCCGAATAGACGATGTAGGTGACTCGACTAGTCGTCCACAAGATGCTTACACCGTTGGCCTTTTTAACGCACAAACCATTGCAAACCCATCGACGATACCGGTATCCCTATCCAATAGAAGAGAAATCTCCACACTTGTCGTGGCATTATTTGTCGAACGAATACCTATCGAAAAAAAAGGGATTCTTGGCAAATTTGGCGAATTCTTGTCCTAGGAAAGGAAGTGACTCATTGAAACCCAGTTCCCGATTCTTGACCTCACAATCCATCAGTTATTTTGGTGACGCGATCCTCGAAGTTGCATGGATTGTCTGGGTCATCCACTTGGCTCCGCATCATCCGGCCCTTTCTTTAGGTACCCTCATGGCGCTGCAGGCCGTTCCTCAGGCTGCACTCTCGGGTGTTCTCGCCGGGTATATCGATAGACTCCCGAGAAAATTCACCCTGATTGCAACCAGTACCATCCGCGCTATAGCCATCGCTCTTACCGCATTATACCCAGTATTATGGATGACCTTCGCGATGGTCTTGGTCTTTCAGAGTGTATCGGTGATCGCACAACCCCTCGAACGAGCCGTCCTTCCTGACCTAGTTTCGGACCGCAGCGCCATTAATAAGGCCTTAGCCCGACTCGGGCAACTCTACTCCATTGGCCAGGCCGCTGGTTTAGTGCTGGTCGGCGGCATGATTTTGGTCTTAGGTATCCGGCCCGTATTTGTGGTGATAGGCGCCATCTATCTCGTGGTGGCGGCCGCCCGGGGTTTTATCGCGATACCTCCCGGACATGTCACGGAAAAAGCTTCTTGGTGGTCACAAATTAAAGAGGGCTTACATTTTCACCGAGACACCGTGGCAGTTCGCTATCTCTTAATCTTGATCGGAATGGTGGGCCTGGCCACCGGCGGTCTCAACATGCTATTGGCCCTCTCAGCTCCGGCCTTATGGCACCACCCCACATCCGAGGTCAACTATCTTTTCCTAGCCCTCTTGTTAGGGGTTCTGGCCAGCGACACCATATTAGAAAAATGGCTTACCGACGCACGGTACCATCTCACCATTTTGTTATCGATCATTATACTCATGGTTGCTCTACTGGCCATCGGCATCGTTTCTGGGCAGTGGATCTTCGGGCTCGCCATGGCATTTCTTATTGGCGTTGCTAACGGCTTCGTGATGACCCCAAGCCGAGCTTGGCTAGCCAGCATTGTCCCCACGGAAATTCGCGGTCGTGTGGCGATATTCCGATCCCAGGTGCTGGGGATTGTGAATGTGGTGTCCCCCTATCTCACCGCACTCTTAGTCGGCCGTATTGGTTTAACTAAGACATGGCTTGTCGTTGGACTACTCTTCGTCCCCATCGCCATCTGGTGGCTCATCAAAAAGAAAACGACCGCTCAATCGCTGGTGCCACCCGAGCCTAAGCAAGCAATCGGATAACCCCTAGGAGTCCCATGCCACCACTCCGGCATCTCCCCACAGTCTTTCTAAGTCGTAATAACTGCGGGCATCTTCTGTGAAGATATGGACCACGACGGCACCATAGTCCAAGAGCACCCATTGGGCCTGATTGCGTCCCACTCTTGTCAACATCTGCACCCCGCCCTGGGCCATGCCATCTTCCACATAGTCCGCTAGGGCACCAACCTGAATCAGGTTGTGGCCGGTGATTATCACAAAATAATCGGCCACCAAAGTGACCTCACGCATATCTAGGACAACAATATGTTCACCTTTGTGTTCGTCAGCGATCTGGGCCACGGAATTCGCCCATTCTAACGGATCGTTCATGCGTTTCCTCCTTGAATAGCTGCCATCATGTTGGGATGAGGAGAAAGTCCTCGTGCCGCCAAGTACCCTAAAGTTTCATGGAGGAGGTCATAAAATCCTTGGTCTAGTGACGTACGCGCTGTATGTAAGATATTTTCCCGCGCGGAAAATTTTCGCCCCGGCTCGACCCCATCCGCAATAAAGAGTGCTTTAGCCAACTTGCCTAAGTGAGGTCCTCCAGTGGTGTGATAGGTGATGGCTTCATAGACTTCCCTATCACCCACGCCGTGAGCACGTAGCCAACAAGACGCAATAGGCCCATGCAATAGCAATGGCTCCTGGCGTTCCCAAAAGTCAATGGCAATCCCGCACCGCTCTGCCTCAACGAGCAGGTCGGCACGGGACAGTTCTCGCGCTAAGTCATGGCCCCATCCTGCCAAATGCGCTGCCACCGGATCTAGTCCATGCACCTTCGCTAAGTCCACCATAAGATCCGCCACCCGCAGGCAATGCCCTTGACGATGCGACGATAAACCGTTGAACCTAGCAAGCAGAAGCATGTCGGGATTCATCAAATACCCCTCCTTATCTTTTCTTTGTACCAGAGGCGCATCGAAAAGAAAAGAAGACCGAGTCCCTAATATTTAGTCTGACGCGGACGCGCTTCGTTCACGATAATGTCGCGACCAGATAATTGTGTCCCGTTCATCGCCTCTACGGCACGGTCCACATCTTCATCCGCCACTTCAACAAACCCGAATCCACGAGACCGCCCGGTTTCCCGGTCTGTAATGATCCGTGCACTTAAAACGTTGGCGTGTTGGGCAAAGGCTTGAGCGAGTTCCTCTTCATTTGCACTCCACGGTAAGTTTCCCACATATAACGTGCGTCCCATCAATAAACCTCCCTGAACCTAGTCCCCAAGGCGCCACGGTCCCCCGAGTCCATCACAGTGATGGATAAAAGAACCCATGAACGCTAGTATGGCCGAGTGTTACTCCATTCATCCGACTCATGGTACGCCCTGGTACAAGACATTCTTTCCGATATACTGTTCCACGGCGTCCGGCACTAAGTATTTAATCGATAACCCGGATTGAATCCGTTCCCGAACCAAGCTTGATGAGATCGCGAGAGCAGGTACTTCGAGTTGATGAATCCTCTGCATCCGGTCGTCACCTAATTGTTGGGTTAGGGACTGTAATCGAGATAAGGAATACCCAGGCCGACTTGCCGCGATGAGTTCTGCATAACGAAAAATGTTCTCTGGATAATGCCACGCGGCAATCTCGAATATCGCATCAGCCCCTGTAATAAAGAACCAGTCCACGCTATCATCTTGTTCGTAAAAGAATCGCAACGTCTCACTCGTATAGGATGGTCCTTGCCTTTCGATTTCGACCCGTGACAGTTCAAAGTGAACATTTGGCGCGATGGCCAGAAAAGTCATCAAGTACCGATGCTCGGCAGATGCGAGTCCTGCCTCCGCTTTATGGGGAGGATGCCCCGAGGGGATAAAAATGACCCGATCCAAATGAAATGCATCCCGGGCGGCTTCCGCAGTAACCAGGTGTCCATAATGAATCGGGTTAAATGTCCCACCCATGAGCCCCACGGCTCGACGCTTTGTGTCCATTCCTAGCATACTTCGCCATTCAAGATTTTTTTTCCTGCCAAACTGAGAAATTTATCTACTCGACGACCAATTCGTGCTCCCGCCATCGAAATACTCCTTCCCCTATGAACACATACGCATCATCCTCGATGTTTGCTTTTTTCAGGGCCTGCGGTACACCACGGCGGCGAAGATATTCACAAAAGTATTCTTCCGCTTCGGATCGTCCCCAAAGGGTCATTGCCGCACGTTCTTCGACGTCTCCAACAACCCGCACGCCACCTTCTTGCGGTTCTAGGTGAAATCCGCGAATGGTCGGCGTCACAATGGGCCGAGGCGCCTTGGTCGCGAAGGGAATCGCCGCTAAGATTTCTTTTACCTTATACATCACGGCGTCGATGCCCTCGCCGGTAATGGCCGACATGGCAAACACCTCCCGCGGTTTGAGTGCCGCCCGCAATCGTTCCAGTGGTTCAGCACTCTCGGGAACATCGGTCTTGTTGCCCACCACGACGACCGGGCGTTCGGCCAACTCAGGCGAAAAGGCCGCCAGTTCATGTTCGACAATGCGATAATCCGTAACGGGGTCGCGGCCCTCCACAGGTGTCAGGTCAACGATGTGAATCAAGACTCGCGTACGCTTCAAATGCCTTAAAAACGTGTCCCCTAATCCGATTCCCTGGTGGGCGCCTTCAATCAGGCCCGGGACATCCGCAATGATAAAGGGCTTATCGTCCCCGTATCGTGTCACCACTCCAAGATGCGGCACCAACGTGGTAAAGGGATAATCAGCAATTTTGGGTCGGGCATTAGAGACTACCGATATTAAGGTGGATTTCCCCGCATTTGGAAATCCTACCAACCCGACGTCTGCTAATAAGTTCAATTCGAGCGTAATCCAGCGTTCTTCCCCAGGCTGCCCGCCTTCCGCCACCCGGGGGGTACGATGCACGGAACTCACAAAATGGGTGTTGCCCTTGCCTCCTCGGCCTCCGCGAGCCACTACAGCGGTGCCTCCGGGTTCGACTAAATCCGCAAGCAGGCGGCCCTCGTCATCGGTGACCACGGTGCCGACCGGGACCCGTACCACGACGTCCTCTGCATCGGCTCCATGCCGATTATTGTTGCCACCGGCATCTCCATTTCCAGCCCGAAAATGACGTTGATGGCGGAAATCCATTAAGGTGGTCAGACCCGATTCGGCAATAAAAATAATATCGCCACCCCGCCCTCCATCCCCCCCTGCCGGCCCTCCATTGGGAACAAACTTTTCTCGGCGAAATGCCACGGACCCTTGTCCACCACTGCCTGCCTGCACAAAAATCCTAACCTCATCGACAAACATCGTTAGCCTCCTAGGGGTTCGTGTCGCCTGCCCCACGATCCGATGACTGTGTGATTATCCTGGTACCAGCGTACCCCAATAATGTGCTTGGATGGCGACCGCTTAATACCATCGATGCGCAGTTCAAAACTTGATCCGGAAAACGTTACCTGAAGAGGGTTCCCATCTGCGATGAGCAACGCGTGTCGAACGGTGCGCGAGAGTCCCCAAAGCATGCAGTACGGATAAGCCATGGCGTCCTGCACGTCCCACAAAATAAGCGTACCATGGCGTTCCGCCAGGGCGTCCAAGCGTACTAACGTGTACGCCCATCGCAAGGGCATTTTGCCTAACGAGCCCTTTTGTAGGGCTAGTAACGCTACGTCCGTCAGGTATCGGTCAGCACGAGCAGTTTGGCCTAGTTGGATCCAGCCACTTATGACCTGCAATTGATTGGCAAATCGATGACGTTGCCTGCGATGGATTTCCACGGCGGCCCCGTAGTCACGCATCTGGACCCATTGCGTCACGTACAATACCAAAAACACCAAGAACAAAACGCGCCAGAGGTGATGTGCTCGATCAGCACCCACCCCTAGCGCTAGGAGTATCGCAAACCGGATGGCCGTAGACTTCATCCGCAACGACCTCCCCCGTTAACGCACCCTATTGGGCCTCGGAAACCGGGATTACAGTAATTTCACGTCGATCGTGGGTCCGGTGCACAAATGCCACATGCCCATCCACTTTGGCGAACAAAGTGTGGTCACGACCCATGCCTACATTAGTTCCGGCATGAAAGCGGGTGCCGCGTTGACGCACAATAATACTTCCCGCAGTCACCAACTGCCCTTGATGCCGTTTGACACCCAAATACTTGGGGTTTGAATCCCGTCCGTTACGGGAGCTTCCGCCCCCTTTTTTATGCGCAAACAATTGTAGTCGCATCGTTTAGACCTCCCCGTCTTCCGAAACCTGGTAATCATTCCACCGCAACGCTCTAGGCGCCGTACGCGATAAGTCCTCTAGGCCGTATAAAATGGTCTCAACAACGGCGCGGGGCGCTACATCCATCGCAATGGGAAATGTCAGGTCCACAAGCCCTTCCTGATTAGAATCAATACGTGCTGCAATCGGTGTGACATCGCGAATCCCCAATAGTAAGGTCTCCACCAAAGCACTAGCCGCCGCGCATACGATGTCGGACCCATAAGGTCCTTGTCCCGCATGACCCTTTACCTGGAGTCTTCTTGGACCTCCCTCAACATCCCGCCACACCGTTATGGCAATCATGGGAGTAACCGGCGCTTAGGACGGCAACTCAATGCGGTCAATGCGCACCCGTGTTAGGTATTGGCGATGTCCCTGACGACGACGATAGTTACTCTTGGGCTTATACTTAAAAACAAGAATTTTGGTGCCTCGTTCTTGGTTCACAATCGTAGCCACGGCACGGGCCCCGTCAACATAAGGAGTCCCTATGGAACGAGCTCCTTCATCGCCCACGACCATCAAAAGCTGTTCAAAATTATATTCCGTGCCAGCTTCGACTGGAAGTTTCTCAATTAATAGTTCATCGCCCGGAGTCACTCGGTATTGCTTGCCCCCGGTCTCAATCACTGCGTACACAAAAATCCTCCTATCATGCACTCCACCCTGAGATTAGTCCAAGAAATGCTACCATAACCCACGTCCTGTGTCAAATTGAGCGCTCGGCTCGATAGGTTAGACGTCTGACTGAGCCATTTCTTGAATGCTTAAGGGGAGTTCTACGCTGTGGTCTTCTTGAGAAACAATCCGCGCCGTAGCAAATGTCCGTAACGCGCGGATCACCTCAACCTCTAGGTGATCTCCCACTCGGGGTCCCGCCGCTTCAACGTCGATCACGTAGCCTGCCATTCGAGCAATGCCGTTCTTGGGGTTTGTGGCGTGCCGTTCTTCTACTACAACGTTGATGCGATCCCCCTCGTGAACGGGTAAAGCCAATGCTTCCACCTCCGCTTTGGTGCCAATATGAATCATTTTCATTTCGTGCAAGGCACACAGGTTAGACCCTCGCACGAACACGGAATGGCCAGCCGCCTGTTCGAGTTCCTTAAGATTCATGCCCCCTGGCCCAATTAAGTGGCTGGCCACGCTAGGATGCGTTTCCACCAGGATCGACTCCGCTCCGGTTTCCCGCAACTTATCAATGATGCGCTGGCGAAAACGACGTGCCACCACGTCTTCGGAGAGGATGTGGCCGCGTCCATCACACTCGGGACAGACCCGCGTCAATTGATTGACTAGGGATTCACGAACCTTTTTGCGAGTCATTTCCAAGAGTCCCAGGCGTGTCAACCCTAATACGGTCACCCGCGTACGATCCCCTCGCAGTGCGCGTTGCAAGGTCTTTAACATATCCTCCTGATCGATTTCGTTTTCCATATCGATGAAGTCCACCACAATGATGCCGCTAATATCACGCAAGCGTAACTGGCGGGCGATTTCGGTGGCGGCTTCCTTATTCGTCGCCAAGACGGTATCGGACAAGTCAGTCGTTCCCACGTTCTTACCGGTGTTAACGTCAATAACCGTCAGGGCTTCGGTTTCATCCATGACGAGATACCCCCCGCACTTCAACCACACCCGACGTTTGATCGCCCGGTCTAATTCGGCCTCGACCCCACGGGCCTCGAACAATGGGACCTCGCCCTGATACAGCTCGATGCGTCCTTTTAATTCAGGTGATAATGAGCTGGCGATGTCTTTCGCCCGGGCAAATGCATGGATATCGTCAATAACAAAACGGTCCACCGATTCATCCATATGATCGCGGATAGTCCGAGCAATGAGGTTGGCTTCACGATGCAACACGGCAGGTGCTTTAACCGTACGCGCCTTACGTCGTACCCTGGTCCAAAGTCTTCGCAAATAGGCTAAATCCCGGGACAACGCGCGTTGCGAGGCCCCCTCAGCGACCGTACGCACAATAAGACCCATGCCTTTGGGTCGCATTTTTTCCGCGACCGTACGCAGACGCTCGCGCTCGCGTTCTGTGTCGACGCGACGAGACACCCCAATCGTATCCGAGTACGGAGTCAACACCAAGAAACGCCCCGGTAGGCTGACGTTTGTGGTGACGCGCGCCCCTTTATTGCCAATCGGTTCTTTAGCAACCTGAACCACGATGTCCTGCCCGACTCGCAGCACTTCTTGGATTGGCCGTGAACGCCTCTTCTCCCGTTCATCCGCGTGCGCGTCGTCCACATACAAGAATGCATTTTTCTCCATTCCTAGATTGACAAAGGCCGCGCGCATCCCCGGTAATACGTTTTCTACCCGTCCCTTATAAATGTTGCCCGCCGCCTGATCTTCGTCTTCCCGATCGATATAAAATTCGACGAGTACGCCATCTTCTAGGATGGCTAAGCGGCTCTCGTGGTGCCCATAATTGACCAACAATTCTTTGAAAACTTTGGGTTCCGGTACATTGGGCGCGCCATCCTCGATCGCGTCCCCTAGGGATTCGGCACCGGACTCTGTCTCTGCCGTCCCAACCTCCACGGTTGAAAGAACCCCCCAACGGCGACGCCTGCGCCGTGACATTGTTAGGCCCCTTTCTGTTTAATAGAGTAAACGAATTTGACTTCCAAAATTTAGGGCGAGGACCGCACAGGAAATCTCCCATGCTATACCTCTATCCTTTATCATACCACGGGCTTTTAGCGCGTCAACGTTATGGCAAGAGTTCACCCACTAGGGTCTCGGGGCCCTCATCAGTCAAGGCTTTCAACAATTGTTCTTCGTATAGTGTACCCAGTCGTTTCAGTTCGTCATCGAGGACGATAATACGATGATATTTTTGGGGTCGCATCACCTTTAACACGTCTTTGATCGGAGCATCTTGGCGTACCGCAAAATCTTGCACCAACCACACCGGCCGGCGTGCAAATTGGTCCTGACGTAGTGCAAGGTCGCGGACGATGAGATAGGCGGACTGATTCTCCATACGGATAGCACCCCAATACAAGAACCCCGCAAAAAGGCCTAGGTTAAGCAATGGATGCCCGCTGAGAAATGACCCGGCGGTGATGACCATCATACCGTATGCCAACCAACGTCCAAATGCGCTGACTCGCCTCTCCGCTTCCCGGTATCCCACCTGGCTCGCCCAATAACTCTTTGCGAGATGTCCACCGTCTAACGGTGCGACGGGGAGGAGATTAATGGCGCCAATGAAAAGACTCGCTTCGATGAAGCTGTGAACCCACCTGGGGTCAAACGGTAACCATCGAGCAGCCATCCAGGCGACGAATGCTAAAACGAAGTTCTGTAGGGGTCCTGCAACGGCCACCATGGACTCCACGTAAGGACCCTCGGTGTGCAGTCCCGGTATCTCAGCGATGCCTCCAAAGGGCCAAATTTCAATGCGATTCACAGATAGGTCATAGGCTTCGGCCACCACCGCATGGGCTAGTTCGTGACTCGCCACAGCGATAAAAGCAATGACCATCATCATCCCATGTCCGGCCCACCAATATACCAGACCTACGACAATAAACACAGGATTAATGGAGATCTTCTGCCACCATCCGGGTTGGTCCCTAGGCATCGTTTAGGAAAAAGCCCGTGGTCCAAAGCATGACGAAACGAGAGGATTGATGGGCAACCCCTGGTCGGTGATGGCAATTCCTAGGTGCCCATTTGGTCCCACGTGCCCGATGATACTGCGGGAACCTAGGTGTTCTTTAGGGTGGACTGATAGACTGGCCAGGTCTAGGTAGGTTACCAGAACATGCCCTTTGGTAGCGATACTGACCTCGTGGGTCCCGATGGATTCCACTTGGCCCACCACCCCACTAATGACCGCCGTATCGGGACGGCCCGTCACCAGGATCGCGGAATGAAACGCCGCTGTGCCATGGGTGGTGGTCCACCCAAAGCTTTGGATCAACCTCGCTCCATGGATGGGTACAATGAACGTCGGTGAAGCGGCGGGATGAGTCGAGACCACTGTAGGCCTGGCTCCCGGCATCACGGGGATCTTGGTTGAAGTGGTCAACCAGTTTCTCAGATCATGGCGCGCTATATTGGCAAGCCAACCTCCACGATGTCGGGCCACCATCACTAAAAACAATAACGCCAGCGCGATGGCCCATTTCCCTTTGGGTCGCCCCACTTTCTTAGGTGTCGTCAAAAGAGCGGGAGTAGGGTGACTGGGTATCATGTCGTCCACAGTAATTCCTCCGAACGTGACTTGTCCTCTCTAGAATGTATGTGGCAGAACACAAACCATGCTCGATTCGTTTCCGCAAAATCGGGTATGATGAAAGAAACCGTAGTGGTCCACACGGTTATTCTTTGACCGCTATGAAAATTCATCCCGAGGGAGCTACCATTGTGACTTGGATTGCTTTGGCTATCGCTATTGTGTTCGTGTTTTTAGGGGCGTTTGTGCAACGCCGCCTCTTTGACGTGTGGCAGTTACCGGTGTTCTTAAGCCGTCGATGGATGCGTTATCTTATCATGGCTATTGCGGTATTTGCGTTCGGTGTCCCGTCCATGAACGGATATCCTTGGCTCGCCCCCATTTATGGATTTGTTCTAGGGATACTCGGTGGAAAACAAGAACTCTGGGTTCAAGCGACCGAAAGTCGCGCTGGGTCGCAGCCTAATGGGTCCTAGTACTCAGGACGGGTCTCGGTAGGATGCCAAAGTCCGAGACCCAGGCCCCGTCTGCTCGATTGTGCCGGGGGGTCAGAATTCCCCATGCATCCAGATCGCGTAGCGTCACATGACGGCGGCGCCGCATAAAGGACCGTGAGGCCCCCTCTACGAGACTCTCTAGCGGCATTAATTGCGGCCCCGCCATCTCGTAACGCTTGCCATCGACGCGATCGAGCCATAGACTCCGGATTAACGTCTCGGCCACATCTGCCACGTGAATAGGGCGCACCTTGACGTTTGGGAGTCGCCCCAAACGTTCCAACTTTTCCGATGTTCGTGAGCTCGTGCCCCAAACCAAATGCGGCCGCAGAATAACAAAGTTCATCCCGCTATGGGCCACGATTTCCTCGGCGAGCCACTTGCTCTGTTGAAATGCCGTAGGCGCGGACATGGTGGCCCCTTGGGCGCTCACGTAGATGACTTTGGGGATGTTCCAGAGCTTGGCCAGTTCAACCACACGCGCGGTACCCGTCTCGTGTAATGCCACCGGACTCAAGGTGCTCCCCGGTGCGTGCCCCGCTAAATGAATTAAGCCAAGCAGGGTGCCCGCGGGAGGATCGGCGAACGGTTCACTTTCATCCAGCAAGTCCATGATGAAGGGCACAAAGGGCATGACTTCTGCTCTCGTTCGAGTGATTCCAATCACCCCGATCCCGGCCTGCCACAACCGATGCACCAACTCCTGTCCAATAAAGCCCGTGGCACCCGTGACCACCACGCTTTTTGGTTCCATGCCTATTCCCCCCGAGACTTGGGCCGCGCGTTGCGTCTTCCTGATTTGGCCGCGGTTTTGGTCCTTTTGCGTTCGATGCGATCTAAGTGATGCTCGATTCGAATGAACATCAAGAATACGGCCAGGAGCAAGGCCCCATTAAACGCTAATAACAACAGGATGGCACTACTTACGAACACGATGATTCACCTCGTATTCCGGTGAGCATGGATCGCCGGTGGCTTCTCCGCGCCGATAGGACCATCAGCGAAATCGGTAGCGACGTTGCGGCTGAAATCGAAACAAGCGAAACAACCAGAGCACGAGTCCTTCCAGCCACGACCGCACACCCAGAACGATCCCCCCGGCAATGATTCCCACTAGCGCACCGCCCATGACATCGGTCGGCCAATGCACCCCGACCCAAACTCTAGCTAGGCTAATCGCCGCGGCCAATAACACACCCCACCACCCAGCTCGGGGGCGAGCATAAAAGAGTCCCATGGCGAATGCAAAGCTGCCCGCGGCATGGTCGCTCGGAAAGGATGTATCGCGTGCATGGCTCACCAATTGATGAACCAGGTGCGGTTCAAACACAAATGGTCGCGGACGATAGGGTAAGAAATGCGATAATGTTACGCTAATCCCTAGCGCCAGGATCCCTGACACCGTCGCGTATACGACGGCGCGTCGACTGCGATTTTGTTTGAGTGGTGGCCAAAACCACAACGCTAAGAAGATCAATGCCCAAAGCTCGGGCGCATACTTCGCTAAAACAACCGCCACCCCATTGAGTACGGGGGACACGCTAGTCCATCCATTTATCACGAGAAACCAGTGACGATCAAATCCCGTGATGGGAAATTGCATTGGCAAGGGGCGAAGTCCTCCGTCCTATTGTTGGGATGTAACCTTTCTGGAGTATACCACGGAAGCCGGCTGGGCCTTTTGCGAATAGGATCCAGCCTTGCGCCGCATGTACACATTCAGCAAGATTCCGACACCCGCCGAATCCGCCAAGAACGCGGAACCACCATAGCTCATGAAGGGTAGCGGCACGCCGGCCACTGGCATAATCCCCGATACCATCCCGGCACTCTCAAACACGTGAAACGCAAACATAGCGACCACGCCCGCCGCCAGCAATAACCCAAATCGATCCCGGGCTTGGGTGGCAATGTAGGTACCCCGCGCTAATAACAACAGGTACACAAAGATCAATGACATCGAGCCGACAAAGCCCAACTCCTCGGCGATAACCGCAAAGATAAAGTCCGTGGAGGCTGCCGGGAGAAAGCTTAGTTGATTAGCATGGGCTCCAAAGAGACCCTGCCCCCAGAGCCCACCTAGCCCGACCGCAATCCGGGATTGAATGACGTTGTAGCCATTACCGAGAGGATCTTGATTGGGATGTAAAAATATCAGCAGGCGATTCAACTGATAATGATGCATAGGTAGCGGGATATGCACACTATGGATGGTAAGGGCCAGGTAGATCCATAGGACAACAAAGCCGAATCCTCCAGGGAAAATCAGAATCAACTTCCACACCGGAACCCCCGCCATAAAAAGCATGCCGGCCATAATAGCTACGAACACCAGAGCGGTCCCAAGGTCCGGTTGTTTTATGATGAGCAACATCGGTAAGGCCACATGAAGAAAGGGCGAAATGAGGTCTCGCCACCGGGTAAGACTCGTCTTTTTCGCCAAGTGAGTCGCTAAAGTGATGACCACCGCAATTTTAGCGAACTCCGATGGTTGCAACTGAAAGGGTCCCACCGCAATCCAACGTTGGGCGCCCAAGCGCGTTTGCCCATGAACAATAACCACGCCTAAGAGAAAAATCGACAACCAATATAAGTAAGGACTGAGCTTTTGAAATCGCTCATAGGGAATCCAAACCATAACGGCCATCGCGATACTACCTAAAATAAGCCAGATCATCTGGCGTTTCATGTAGTAGAGCCCCGTCGATGCACTTGAGCTCGCAATGATAATAAGGCTCGCAACGGCAATCAGATATACCAATGCCAATGTCACATAATCTAGTTGTCGCCATAAAGGACGTGAATTCACGGTCTCGAGCCTCCCCCAATGATACCGTTTAGTATACTAGCCAAACGGGGTTGGGTCGAGACCATGATTCTGCCTATGGTTACAGGGATTTCCGTTTAACGCTCCGAATCGGGATGTTGGCGACCAACGCCATAGACTCATCATGGCGAGAAAAGTCGACCCGAAATCCCTGATCATCAATATCCATATACTCCGAGATTACCTTTAACAAGTCATTCTTAAGGTTCTCCAGAGCTTGTGGTGACAAACTAGCCCTGTCATGTACGAGAACCAAGCGTAGGCGCTCCTTAGCCACCTCTTTGCTCGCATCATCGCGCCCAAACACTTTTGCGAACAAATCGAACATGGCTTTCCCTCCTCGGCTCATCCCTTCAGCCCCATAATTTTCCGCAGCCTATATAAGAATCCACTCTCGTCTTCCAATTTCATCATCGGAACTTCTTCGCCTTCAAGGCGTCGTACGATATTACGGTAAGCCTCTCCCGCGCGTGATTGCAAATTTAGCACCAAAGGCTCACCGCGGTTAGTCGATACCACAATTGCCTCGTCTTCAGGCACGACTCCTAAAAGCTCAATGGCTAATATCTCAATCATATCATCGATATCCATCATATCGCCTTTTTTAACCATACTTGCGCGAATCCGATTAATAATCAGGAAGGGGTGATGTTTCTCTTGCGCCTCAAGTAACCCAATAATGCGATCCGCATCGCGCACCGACGACACTTCCGGGGTAGCCACCACCAGTGCCTTATCAGCACCGGCGACGGCATTCTTAAAGCCTTGTTCAATACCTGCCGGCGAATCGATCAACACGTAGTCGAATTCCTCTTTCATTTGGGTGACGAGCTCTCGCATCTGCTCCGGTGACACGGCCGTCTTGTCCCGTGTCTGCGCAGCGGGCAAGAGGTACAAGTTTTCAAAGCGCTTGTCCTTGATCAGGGCGTGCTTTAGTTTAGCGAAGCCTTCGATGACATCGACCAAGTCGTACACGATGCGGTTCTCAAGGCCCATCACGACATCCAAATTTCTAAGGCCTATATCCGCGTCAATTAACGCAACCTTCTTTCCCAGCTTGGCCAACCCCGCTCCGATGTTTGCGGTCGTGGTTGTCTTCCCCACCCCTCCTTTCCCGGATGTGATTACAATAGCTTCTCCCATAACCGTAAGCTCCCCCTTATCGTCCCAACCTACTTAAAACACTATGCTGCCATCGATCGATAACCAGTTGTCCTTCACGCACTTCAGCAAATTCGGGGACCTCCGGCCATACAGCGTCCGCCGCGTCCGGAGCCCTGGCTATATAATGCGCAATACGAAGTTGCGTGGGGCTTAAGCGAAACGCGCTGACCATGGCTTGCTCGTTCCCCTCCGCGCCCGCATGGGCCAGTCCACGCATCCACCCCATCACCACAATGTCCCCGCCAGCAGTGATTTCTGCGCCCGGATTGACGTCTCCTAAAACGACAACATTGCCATGATACCGTACGTGTTGGCCAGATCTCAAAGTGCGACGAATCAACAACGTAGGATTTTGATAGGCCTCGTCTTCCCAATCGCGAGCATTCTTACGCTCCAGCAGATGCTCCACAAACGGTTTGGCTCCCCTCTCACGATCGGTGGAATCAGGACGACGTCCCATCCGTTTATTGTTGGGTTTTGACTCTGGCGGCAACGGAACCTCGTCAGACCCTGTCGACTCCTTGGATGGTCGAGCCATGAAACGCCTCCTCCCCTATACGTCAGCATCTAACAGATTCTATGCTCAACGCAGAACTCCTGCAAATTCCCCTTGAAGATCCATAAGATTTTGCACCCAAAACTCGTCACCAGTAAACAAAATCCGACGCGGCATTAGAGATGCCGGTCGGCGTTCGACTCCACTACACCACATCACATACTCAAGGAACGTCTGCCATCCAACTCGCGACGGGATCGAAATCCCAATACGCCGCCTAGTCCTGGTGTAAAAAACATCGAAAACAGAATCCATACCGGTAGCGGTTTGACAAATGTTAGCCACGGGAGGTGGTAACCGGCCACATTCAGCAAGATCCACTGGAAAGGGACTACCACCACTTGACTCAGGCCGGCGACGAGGCCAGGTACAAAGACTGGGTCCCGCGCAATTTTGGTTTGCAAATACCCGACAGCCCATCCTAAAAGCGCAAATGTTAATGCATCGAGACCCAACATGCGTCCCGCCCAAACATCTTGCATCATTCCCCCGATAAATCCAGCGGCCATTCCGCGACCGGGGGTTTCAAAGAGCGCAATTAACACCGTGACCGACAACACCACATTAGGCACGTATCCGATGGGAAAAATCTGAGGCAACAAGGCGGTTTGAATCAAAATCCCAAACACGTAGAGCAACACCCAGGTGAAAGGTCGAAATTGCCACATTAACTACGCCCCCCTCCATAAATCGGTGGAGTGCTTGTGCCCGCAGGATGTGACAGGACCACCATGACGGTCTGAAGTGAGTTAAAATCGACCGACGGTTGGACCGTCGCAACCTCGGTGAGCCCAAACTGGACATGAGCGACCTTGGTTACCTGTCCCAGTAAGAGACCCTTGGGGTAATATTGGCTAAACCCGGAAGTCACAATGGCGTCGCCCGGGCTTAAATTGGGCCGGTGCGAAAATAACTGAAACTTCAATTGGCCGGTAATCGGGTTTTGACCCAAGAGTACCCCGGCGGCCTGCGAGCGGGTGTCCATGGCCCCCACGCCGCTATTGGGATCCAGAATCAACATGACCGTAGCGGATGACGAGGAGGCTGCAATCACCCGTCCTACCACTCCTTGGGGCACGATCACGGCCATCCCCGAACGAACCCCGGAACTGGTTCCGCGATCAATGGTTACCGTGCTAAACCAATTGTTTGGATTACGGCCGATAATACTCGCGGGAGTCAATTTCCATCCGGCCAACCGCTTTTGAAGCCCTAATAGACCTCGGAGTCTTCCATTTGTCGCCAATACTTCCGAAAGCTCCAATTTCATGCTTTGATACAGCAACAATTTTTGCTTGAGTTCCCGATTTTGCCGTTGCAACGTAAACAGTTGCCCAACCGTGCTGACCGCCACGTTAGCCTGCCGCCCAATGTAGGTCAGACTGGATGACGCAGGCGACACCACGGTCGACACCAGATTGCTCAAGGCCACGACACGCCCCCGAACCTCGGCCGTATAGCTAAAAGATACCGCTAGGACCGCCACGGCCAAAACGGTAATGAGCGGGCGACGCCATCGAAACCAAAACCCGCCCATGATTTTTCCCTCCCTACAGTAACGACTCTTTTTATCGGTGGTTGCGGCGGCGTAATGCGTCTAGGTGGCGTTGATCCTCGAGCACCATACCCGTGCCACGCACCACCGTCAGCAAGGGGTCTTCAGCCTGGTGCACCGGCATGCCGGTTTCTGAGCTCACCAGCTTGTCAAAGTTTCGCAGTAAAGAGCCGCCTCCGGTCATGACAATACCACGATCCATGATGTCGGCCGCCAGTTCCGGTGGCGATTTTTCTAAGGTTGCCTTAATCGCCTCAATAATGGTGTTCACCGTTTCCGATAGGGCTCGTTGAATCTCCGTCGAATTCACCTTCAAGGTCTTCGGTAATCCTGTAACCAAATCGCGGCCGCGGACATCCATCGTCTCTTCTTGATCGGGTGGATAAGCGGAACCAATGGTAATCTTGATTTCTTCGGAGGTTCTCTCTCCAATCATCATGTTGTAGGTCCGCTTGATGTGATTCACCATGGCCTCATCCATTTCATCACCAGCTACCCGAATCGACTTCGAGGTGACAATGCCGTCCAACGAGATAATCGCAACCTCACAGGTTCCCCCACCGACATCCACAATCATGTTCCCCGTCGGTTCGTTGACCGGAAGCCCGGCGCCAATGGCGGCGGCCATGGGTTCTTCCACGACAAGACATTCCCGAGCACCAGCCTGAGTCGCTGCGTCTTTGACCGCGCGTTCTTCCACACCGGTCACTCCCGACGGGACCCCGATGACGACCAACGGATGAAACAACCTGTTGTTATTGCTCGCCTTTTTAATGAAATACTTTAGCATAGCCTGAGTGGTATCAAAGTCGGCGATCACGCCATCTTTGAGCGGGCGTACCGCA
>JAJYPK010000039.1 GCA_021795465.1 Bacillota bacterium | reverse complement strand
CGCCCTTTAGGGCGGGGAGGTTCAATGTAAAATATTTAGGAGGGTCCACATGGGGATTCGAAAAGCGGTAATTCCGGCTGCTGGATTGGGTACCAGATTTTTGCCAGCCACAAAGGCTCAACCTAAAGAGATGTTACCTTTAATTGATACTCCCACCATTCAATATATTGTGGAAGAGGCAGTGGCGTCGGGCATCGAGGACTTACTGGTTGTCATTGGCCGTGACAAAGGGAGTATCGAGGACCATTTTGATCGCGCCCCAGAGCTCGAAGAGTTTCTCCGGAAACGCGGTAAAATGGACCTTCTTGAGGTAGTTCAAGCTGTGAGCCAACTGACCGATCTGCATTTCATCCGGCAAAAGGAGCCCAAAGGACTCGGCCATGCCGTATTGGCGGCCCGTCGCCACATTGGCGACAACCCGTTTGCGGTATTGCTAGGAGACGATGTGATGGTTGGAGAGCCACCGGTATTGGCCCAACTCACGGCTAAATGGCGTCCGGGTCTGAGTGTTGTGGCGGTCCAGAAGGTACCCCGCGAAGAAGCGAGCCGATATGGTATCGCATCGGGAGAATGGAATGGGGATGAGACCTTTCAAGTAAGCCATCTTGTAGAAAAACCCAGTCCCGATCGAGTGCCGGATGAGGCTTTGGCCGTGATGGGCCGATACGTCCTGGACCCCGCAGTGTTTTCGGCTTTGGAGGACTTGGCTCCGGGGACCGGAGGGGAAATTCAACTGACGGATGCCTTAGATGTATTGGCTAGAGACGGGGGCTTAATTGCTGTGCCGTTTAAAGGTAACCGCTATGATGTGGGGGAAAAGCTCGGATTTGTTAAAGCCACCGTGGAAGTAGCGCTAACGCGTCCGGATCTCCGTCCCGAATTTCTTACGTACTTGCGTCAACTCGTCGATGAGTTGGCCATGCTCTAAGGGGCGTTTGAGAAGTGCCACGTCCAGGTTCTTGAGAACATCTCTTCGTGGCGACGATGCCCATCCGGTTTTGCGATGGGTGCCATTTTTTAGCCCTCACGAGACATTGATGAAGAAATTTCACCAGAGGTGCTGATTATCGTATGCGCCGTAAAACCCCTAGCTTCAGCTATGGGGATATAAGGCGCTCGCTGTCAGGCGAATCCTTGCGGTTTACGCACTTGGTGAATTGTGATAGGCTAATTTTACGTAAAAGTAACCATAGACTCGAGTTTGAGCGACGAGCTTTACAGCGAGTACTGGTGGTGGCTAGGGGGCTTTTGGCGAACCCTTTGCGAGTAAATCTCACTTCGGTGAGTTCCTCGTAAGAATCGCCGCCTTTAGGCGTGGGGAGTGTCAATCCAAACTTATCGTCCTGAACCTCCAAATTATCTCAAGAAAGCCGGTTCTAGATCCCTCGTCCCTGAGGCGATGCGGAATCGGCCCATCGGCGTTTTTGCCTTACCGAGCTATCGATTCGCGTTAGCTCCGCCCTCGATGCGCCCAAGCGGACCTCCGGTTTTCGTGCGCTCTATGTCGACAAATCATCGGATGAGTTCCCCAATCTTTAACAGAATTAGTCTCCCCTCTGGCACTAAAGTGCTCTTTAAGGAGCCAGGGGGGATGGTCATGGCGGGGGATACCGTACCGTTACAAAACATCGCGGTAGCATCAACGTGGGGGGATCAGCGGCGCTTATGGCCATGGCGCATCGCGGTAACCCTGGTGAGTTTCGTTGTGGGACAAGCCCTGATTTATCATCATGCGGCTCCTTTTTTATGGGTTTTGCTGTTGGTGTCTTGGCCACGCTGGCGCGCGTTATTCGGTGCGATGGTGATCGGAGGGCTCGCCGGGACACTTATCGCGATAGGCTGGCTCCCAGCTTTATGCATGGCATTTTTGATTTTCTTCATTCCGGTTCCTTGGCGCTTAACCAAAGCCTTACCCGCTCGATGGGCGCTCGTTGTCTTAGGGAGTCTTAGTGTGTATTGGATAGGGCAAACGTATAGTCCCATGCGTGCTATTGCGGCGGCACTGGTGGCTTTGGGAGCGGTGTTCCTCTATGGGGCTACAGAGCGCGAACTGGCCAGAATCTCCGAAGGATTAGGTGGGAAAAGTACGTTGCTTCTCGGCCTGGCGGCCTTGGGAAGCCTTATCGCCGGACTGGAAGGATGGATGCTCGGCCCAGTTCTCCCCAGCGTGGTGTTGGGAGGACTTTTGATTCTAGCGGCCGCGATATTGAGTGGGCCCGCGGGAGGGTCTGTGGCTGGCGCCACTTTGGGTTTTACGCTGGCTGTCCGGGGATCGGATCCAAGCGGTGGCATCGGAATCTTAGTAGCGACGGGATTTTTGGCCGGATGGTTGGGTGTCCGAGCTTGGCGATTAGCATCTTTGGGTCTCGTGGCCGGGTTTGTCCTTTATGCGATTGTGATTCGCATCCCGGGACACCTTACGCAATTTTGGTTGTCGCTTGCCATCGCGGCCAGTGTGTTGCAACTGGTGCCCCCATCTTTGGTTACTGTAGCTAAGGCCTGGGCCGATGCCATGGTATCCGGCGAAACCAAAGATACTATGGTGCGCCGACTCGAGCAAATTGCCGACGTGATGGGAGAAATGGCTCGTGCTTTTAGGATGGAAGAAGAACCTCGGCATCTCGACCCTAATTTAGTGGACGCAGTGGTCGAGCCAGTGTGCAAGAAATGTTCCCTGTATCGGGTATGTTGGGAGGACGACTTCTACCGGTCGTATCGATCCATCTTGGACTTGACAGCGCACGGAGAAGAGGAAATTCTGACTCCGGACCACATTCCTCAAGACTTAAGACGACGTTGCATTAAGCCAGACGCGGTGGTGCATGCGGCCAACGTGGGCCTCAATAAAGAACGCGACCATGCCCGCATGGCGATGAGGGTGCGGGAAAGTCGGGCCCTGGCCGAGTTGCAATTGTCAGGAGTTGCCGACATGATTCGGGATATGGCGCACGAACCCGTTATCGAGAGACCGCGATCGAAGAGAAAGTCTGGCTCGGAAGTGCTCGACTACCGCGTCGGTATTGCTAAGCGTCCGCGCCGGGGCGGCGTAATAACCGGAGATGCAGATTTGGTGCGCGACATTACCGAGACAGAGGTGATATTTGGATTATCCGACGGGATGGGCGTAGGTCCTCGCGCGGCATGGGAAAGTGGCACCGCAATATCGTTGCTAGAGCAATTGCTATTGGCAGGATTTTCTCAAGCGATGTCGGTGCGGGCAGTGAATACCACGCTTCTGTTACGGTCGGTCGATGATCACTTTGCGACGTTGGACCTGGTTCTCTTCGATCGCAAGACACGCGGAGCGGAATTAGTTAAAGTCGCTGCGGCTCCAACCTTTATCCGTCGAGGTGGGAGGGTCGAGGTTGTGCGGGCGCATTCCTTGCCGGTTGGAATTTTACACGAGGTGCAAATCGACCCCGTTTACCGGACGATTGAGCCGTCTGATGTTATCGTTTTGATTACGGATGGGGTCATAGATGGGACGCCTCGTGATGGCGGCGAGGATAAACTTCGGGAATTTCTTACCGACATCACGTTGGAAGACCCCGCACTTCTGGCGGAAACCATTCTAAGCTATATGTTAGGGGGCTCCGAAGATGGTCGTGACGATGCCTCGGTCATGGTGATACAGGTTTTGGCTCCCGGTCGTAGAAAATTGTCGTGGGATGAGGCCAGGGAGGAGAACAAAACTCATGAATGGACGCACATTTCTCCGACGCCGATACGTCGGAAGAAAAAGTTTCCTTCGCATTTGGTACACTGAGGCGAGAAGGGGAAGGTCAAAACGCACACGCTCGAGAAAATCTTCTTGCCAATCATGGAAAATTTGTGGGATGGGGGTACGCCGTTGGTGGTGGGGGTCAGCGGTGGCGGAGATTCCATGGCCCTCATGGGATTATTAGCTGCGACGCTCCCACAAAAGAAATTGCTGATGCACCCCGTACATATTGATCATGGGCTCCGCCAGGAATCGGGCGCCGAAGCTTCTTGGGTAGCTCATACTATTTTCGCGCGTTGGGGATTTGAGACGGAGGTCATCACACCGACCATTGTCCAACAGTCCGGCGAGTCTGTGGAGATGGCCGCACGACGGGTACGATATACCGCTTTTAACAGAGTGGCCAAAGAGTTGGGGTCATCCTGTCGGATCGTTGTCGCCCATCACTATGACGACCAAGTGGAAACGGTGTTAATGCGCATCTTGGTTGGGACCGGGATCCCGGGACTGGGAGGAATGCGTCCGGTTCAGGGACGGGTGATCCGCCCGCTTCTAAGTATTCGACGTCAAACCTTGCACCAATATCTCAAAGATATGGCAATCCCTTGGTTGGAGGATGCGACCAATACCCATCGTACGATGCTCAGAAATCGGATTCGCCATGAAATTTTGCCGATGTTGGCCAATGCGGTCAACCCCAGGGTTGACGTGGCCTTGACTCGGCTAGCCGATCAAGCACGCCGAGCATCTGAAGAGATGTCGGGGTGGGCCAGAGAGTTCTTAGATTCACACCACATCGACTTGACTCAGTCTCTTGTGGTGCTTCCGGCGTCTCTGCGTACACTACCGAAGACGCGTCTTTTATCCATTTTTAGTGAATATGGTCTGGTACATAATCTCAGATTGTCCCAATGGCATTTGGAACAAGCTCTCGACTTCGACATTACCTGGCCGCACGGTGTAATGGTGCGGCATCGTTCAGATCGCATTGAACTCACTGTGCCGTCTCATCCCTCTAGCTACAACCGATTTGGGGACTTTACCGCGACGTCGATCACGGTGGGACAACCTATTGCGTTTCGAGGCGGTACACTCATCGTGGACCTGGAGTCGAAACCTCAGGTCGTGGGAGAGGGGGAATGGACTTCGGTCATTAATGCCACGAAGTGGCCAACGCTTGCCGTGCGCGGGTGGATGCCCGGAGACGCCTTGAGACCAATTGGTCTCAAGGGGACCAAGAAACTTCAAGACCTGTTCGTCGATAAGAAAATTTCTCGTCCCTGGCGTCATCGATGGCCCATTATTACGGGAGGTGTTTTCGAATCGGCGCCTATTCTCGCGGTCATAGGATTGTCACTCAGTGAAGAAGCTAAGCCCGAGCCGGGATCCGAGGGCTATAGGGTTCGCTGGAACCCTAGTCCTAATAAGGACTGGCGTGAGATTAGATCCTAGATCATAATGTGATATAATAGCAAACGTCTTGAACCGCGGCACGGAAGGAGACTCTTAAGTGACAAATCGTTGGGTCCGTGGAGCCCTTACCATCATTTTGTCAGTCCTCTTTATTGTGACCCTTTGGGAACTCACAAGCAATCAAACCGCATCAGTGACTCATGAATCATATAGTCAGATGCTCACATTAGCTAATAGTGGGCAAATCTCATCGGCACGGTTAGATTCTCAAAGTCATGTGGTCTATGCCACCACAACCAATGGCAAAAAATTTGAAACCACCTACGCGACAGAAGGCACCGCGACATTAGCCAACCAACTGACCGGTCATCATGTGACCGTTACCGTCATGCGTCCGGCCAGTACATCGTTTTGGTTAAGTCTTTTAGGCAACCTGCTCCCCGTATTGGTCATCGTGTTTATGCTCTATCTATTCTTGAATCAATCTCAGGGCGGCGGCAATCGGGTGATGCAATTTGGGCGTTCGCGTGCCCGGTTGCATACCGACGCTGGGCGTCGTGTTACGTTTGAGGATGTGGCCGGGGTCGAGGAAGAAAAGCAAGAGCTGCAAGAAGTGGTTGACTTTCTACGATATCCCAAGAAATACCTGGAGTTGGGAGCTAGGATTCCCAAAGGAGTGCTCTTGTCAGGAGCGCCGGGGACGGGGAAGACGCTGTTGGCTCGGGCGGTGGCTGGCGAAGCCGGGGTTCCCTTCTTTTCTGACAGTGGTTCGGACTTTGTGGAGATGTTTGTGGGGGTGGGCGCCTCGCGAGTGCGCGACCTCTTTGATCAGGCTAAGAAAAACGCTCCTTGTATTGTGTTCATTGACGAGATTGACGCCGTGGGTCGGATGCGGGGCGCTGGATACGGCGGTGGCCATGATGAGCGAGAGCAGACGCTAAACCAACTCCTAGTGGAGATGGATGGATTTGGCGTCAATGAAGGGATTATTATCATTGCCGCCACGAACCGCCCGGATGTTTTGGATCCCGCCTTGTTACGGCCCGGGCGCTTTGACCGTCAAATTGTTGTGCATCGTCCCGATGTGAAGGGACGCGAAGCCATCTTAAAGGTCCATACGCGAGGTAAACCGATCGGCGACGATGTGGATCTGACCACGGTGGCCAAACGCACTCCGGGTTACACAGGAGCAGATTTGGCTAATTTGTGTAATGAGGCGGCCTTATTAGCGGCGCGGAATCGTGAGCGTACCATACGATTTTGGCATTTTGAAGAGGCGGCAGAGCGAGTCATGGCGGGACCGCAGAAAAAGACGCGGGTGATTAACGAGAAAGAAAAGAAGTCGGTGGCATTTCATGAATCGGGGCACACCTTAGTAGGAATGTTGGTGCCGCATGGGGATCCCATCCATAAAGTGACGATTATCCCGCGTGGAATGGCGATGGGGTATACCCTGCCGCTGCCGACGGAAGACCGATATTTAGTCATGAAGTCTCAAATTTTGGATCAAGTGGCCATGGCCTTGGGAGGGCGTGCCGCCGAAGAGCTCGTGTTTGGGCAGATTTCCACCGGTGCCCAGAATGACCTTGAAAAGTCCACCGCGATGGTGCGCCAGATGATTACCGAATACGGCATGTCGGAATCCCTAGGACCGATGACCTACGGTCAGCGTCAAGACCAAGTGTTCTTAGGACGCGACATCACCAGAGAACGAGATTATGGCGAAGAAGTGGCATCAGCCATTGACCGTGAGGTACAGGAAATTGTGATGCAGCAATATAAGCGTGCCAAAGATCTGCTATCCTCACGCCGGACGACACTAAATCGTCTAGCCATTACCTTGATGGAGAAAGAGACACTCCTCGCAGAAGAACTGTTACGCATTGTTCGAGGAGGTGGCGATGCCGCCATCTCCTAATCATTTTGCTTCGACCGTCTGGTGAGTAAAGGTGACGGTTTGGGGTTATGATCTCCCCATGGAACCAGGACAAAGGGGTTGATGTTTGGTGAAGCACCCGATCCAGACGGAGACGGGGTTTGTAGGGAATTTTCAAAATGGGGTAGGCTGGTATGTTTATCCCACCCAGCGGTTTAAGACCATTTCGTTGCAAGCATTTTGGGTCAATGATCTCACCTCGAGCACCGCCGCCAAGGGAGCCCTCTTACCGCACATCCTTAAGCGCGGCACGATGCGTTGGCCCGATTCAATGGCCATCGAAAAGCAATTAGAGACGCTGTACGGCGCCACATTTCGGGCGGATGTAGGGAAAATTGCAGATAAGCAATTAATCTCGGTGTCGTTAGATGTGATTCACGGACAATATTTGCCGGGTACACCAGACACCCTAGAAGCCAGTTTGGCATTCTTAGAGGAGATCTTGAACCATCCGTTGACCCCGGCAAAAAATCAGTTTGATCAAAAGTTTGTCGCGCAAGAAAAAGAACTGTTACGGCGTCAAATTCGTGGTTTGATTAACGATAAGAACCAATATGCCATGCACCGTCTCATTGAAACCATGGCCGACGGCCGGGCCTTTGGGTTGCGTAAGTTAGGCCAAGCCGAGGACCTGGAGTCCATTGGGCCGACCGACCTCTACCAGTACTACCAAAACGTGCGAGACCAAAGTCCTTTTGTGCTACTGGTGGTGGGTGATATCAAGCCCGAAACGGTAGAGGCGTACGTCACACACGGGTGGGCCCGAACGCGGCATGCTCTGGGATCCATCGAGTCGTACACCCCGCGACACGAAAACTTTGAAGTCGTCGAAAAAAAGCCTGTGCGCCAGGGTAAGGTAAACTTTGGATATGCGACCGGCCATACCTTAGTAAGCCCTGAATATCCGGCCTTGATGATGTATGTGGGAGTGCTGGGAGGATTTCCTCACTCCAAGCTCTTCGTGAACGTGCGGGAAAAAGCCAGCCTGGCCTACTATGCGTATGCACGCCTAGATGCCGCCTTGAGCCTCATGGTGATTGGTGCAGGCATCGAATTTAGGGATTATCATGACACCACACGCATCGTCGCGGAACAACTAGAGGCTATGGCTGACGGCGAGATTTCGGACCAGGAATTGCATTATACGCTCGAGGCTTTTGGAAACGACATATTGTCTGAAGAGGATTCCCCAAGTCAGTTGATTGGGCGGCAGATGGAGAAGGTCCTGTTAGGTGGAGGGTTGACGGGTGACCAACTCATCAAGGCCTTGTCTGAGGTTACGGTGGCTGATATTCAACGAATGGCCACGGGAATCCATCTCGACACGACGTTCTTCTTGACCACCGATGGCAGTGGGAGGGATATCGATGGATAAGCGATCCAATACCGTCATCGGCGAGACTTTATACACCGAACGGCTGGCCTCAGGGCTTACAATTTGTGTGGTAAAACGCCCAGGAATGAAGAAAGTGTTTGGGACGTTTGCTACCCACTATGGGTCTATTGATAATACCTTCGTGGTGCCGGGATCCTCAGGGATCACGGATGTCCCGGATGGCATCGCTCACTTTCTGGAACACAAAATGTTCGAAAAAGAAGACGGGGGCGATGTGTTTAATGATTTTGCGGCTCTAGGTGCATCATCCAACGCCTATACCGATTACACGTCAACCACTTTTTTGTTTTCGACGACGAGCCGGGTACAAGAGAATTTGGAGATTTTGTTAGATTTCGTGCAACGTCCATATTTCACTCCGGAGAATGTCGAAAAGGAAAAAGGCATTATTGAACAAGAGATTCGGATGTATCTGGATATGCCTGGCGACCGGTTACATTCTAACCTCATGGAAGCATTGTACAAAAACCACCCGGTACGTCTAGACATCGCAGGGTCGGTGGATTCGATCCGAACCATTACGCCAGAGATGCTCTACCATTGCTACCAAACTTTTTATCATCCGAGCAACATGGTGGTTTTTGTTACGGGTGATGTGGAACCCGAGGCCATTTTCACCCAAGTTCGGCATAACCAGGCATCCAAAGGATTTGCGAATCAGGCAGAAATTGATCGTATCTTTCCCGAGGAACCTTTAGAGGTGAAAAAGGCGCGAGTGGAACAACGAATGCCCGTGGCGGCGCCCCTGTTTATGATGGGGTTTAAGGACCATGCGGTAGGCAAAGAAGGCCCGGCACTGCTCCATCACGAAATCGTGATGGGATTGATGTGGCAAATGCTGTTAGGTAAGAGCAGCGTGACCTATGCGGAACTCTACCAAGCGGGGCTGATTAACGAAAGATTTCAAGCCCGATACAGTGGAGGGATGACATACGGCATGAGCGGTATTGGGGGAGAGACCCTGGACCCCGACTTGCTGGAAAAGGAACTGGACCAGCGATTGCCGGAGGTCACCCTGCGGTCCGAAGACTTAGAGCGCTTGAAGAAGAAGGAGATGGGAGAAATCATCGGCCTCTTTCAATCTCCCGAGGATTTGGGCTATGTCTTTAATAGCATGTATTTCCGGCAGATTGATCTTCTAAGTTATTTGGATGTCCTGGGTTCGGTCACCATCAAAGACGTGGAACAAGCCCGCGATACACATCTGACCGAAAAGGTCCGGGCAATCTCATTGATTTTGCCGCTGGAGCATCCATGACAAGGAGGTACGCATATGACGGACCGGTCGATACGCATTGATGGAAGATCTTTGACTCCGGAATTGGTTTATCAAGTTGCCGTGAGAAAACATCGTGTTGTCTTAGACCCGGAGGTCGCCACTGGAATGGCGGCCTCCCGTCGTATGGTAGAACGTTATCTTAGTGAAGAACGGGTCGTGTATGGAGTAACGACCGGTTTCGGACGATTTAGTGACGTGGTCATTCCTGAGGAATCTCGCCAAACTCTCCAATTGAACTTGCTTCGCAGCCATGCGGCGGGTGTCGGTGTTCCGTTTGAGCCCGCGATTAGCCGGGCGATGTTGTTACTCCGTGCGAATGCACTGGTCCAAGGCCATTCCGGAGTACGTAAGGTGGTGGTGGAAACTCTCATCGCAATGCTCAATGCGGACGTGACTCCCGTGATTCCTTCCCAAGGCTCGGTCGGTGCGAGTGGAGATTTGGCCCCTCTGGCTCATTTGGCGCTGGTACTCGTCGGTGAAGGCGAGGCATGGCTAGGCGACCGTCGGATGCCAGGGGCAAAAGCCATGGCTGAGGCAAGGATTCCACCCCTCTACTTGGAAGCGAAAGAAGGACTGGCTCTCATTAACGGGACTCAAGCGATGACCGCGATGGGTGCTTTAGGGGTGTACCGCGCGGGGTTTTTAGCGAATTGGGCCGACGTTGTAGGCGCCATGACGACGGAGGTACTGAGAGGGATTCCAACAGCTTTTTCTGAAGCGGTAGCGAATGTGAGGCCTCATCCTGGTCACGCTCAATCTGCGGCCAATCTACGACGCATGCTAGAAGGCAGCCAATTGTCCACACGCCCTGGAGAACTTCGGGTTCAGGACGCATACTCCATTCGGTGCATGCCTCAAGTCCATGGTGCGAGCCGGGACGGATTGACCCATATTACATCCGTAATTGCTCGGGAATTGAACAGCGTGACTGATAATCCCCTGCTCTTCGAAAGTTTGGACAGTGCCATTTCGGCGGGGAACTTTCACGGGCAACCGGTGGCCCTCGTTCTCGATTATCTCGCCATCGTCTTGGCCGAATGGGCGAACATTAGTGAGCGCCGCATTGAGCGGATGGTGAATCCGGCCTTGTCGGGATTACCGGCTTTCCTGGTCGCCCAAGGAGGATTAAATTCTGGGCTCATGATTGCCCAATACACGGCAGCCAGCTTGGTGTCAGAAAATAAGGTGATGGCCCACCCCTCGAGTGTCGATTCCATCCCGACGTCGGCTAACCAGGAAGACCATGTGTCAATGGGCACCACGGCGGGTCGAAAAGCGCTACAGGTGCTCGAAAATATGCGCACTGTGCTTGCTATCGAAATGCTCTGTGCGGCCCAAGCGGCGGATTTGCTGGGCCCTACGCTATTGTCCCCGCGAAGTCGCCAACTCTATGACTTTGTTCGCCAGGGCGTGCCGACCTGGGACCAAGATCGTGTTTTGGCACACGATATCCAAGGGATGTTGGGCCGCTTGGAGGGCGACGACGCGGTCGCCTTAATCCACACGTTGCTCCAGGCTTAACGTGGAGAAGAACCCTTGACTTATTGTCCACCGCAATGCGTCAGCAACGGGATCGGGTGATCCAGACCGGGTGACGTAATGTGCCGGAATCCGACATTCAGGCACGCCATCACCGATGGCGATCGCGGTGCCCGACCATTCCAGCATCTGCACGTCGTTGAGTCCGTCGCCGAGGGCCATCACCGAATCTCGACCGATATTCAGCGTGTGGCACAAAAATTGCAGGGCATCGACCTTATCCACGTCGGGAGCGCACACATTAATTTCCTGATGGTCCTCATGGCTAAATACGACCAATTCGTAGTCTCGACCACGCATGCCAAACTTGGCGATGAACGGCGCGATCTGATGCGTTCCGAATAAGAATATCTCTAAAGGATTGACGTTGAGATTGTTGGCCTCCGGATTCAAGAGGACATCCTCGGCCCGTAAAAATCGCGTTTGATGGCATGCGTCAAAGAAATTAAAGATGACCGGACGCCGGTACCCAAGATAGCACCGTAGCATGGTTTGATGTGCGCTGGCCCACTGTAACATATGGGAAGCGGTGGCAATGGGAACATCTCGGCGGTACGTATCGTGGGTATCGCGTGGATCAAAGACATAGCCCCCGTTATGCGCAATAATGGGACCGGTAATGCCGAGTTGTTGTTGGATCTTTAGTGCGGTCCGCCAACTTCTCCCCGTGGCCAAGGCGATGATGATACCCTCTTTCCAAAGCCGCCTCAGTAAGGCGGTGGAAGCCTGGCGTAGCCGAGCCTCGGGGTCGAGTAACGTGCCATCGAGATCACAAGCAATGAGTCTAATCATTCCATCATCCCTCAATTTAATGTGCTCTAGCCGTTCAGCGAAGGAGCAGGGAATATTTCAGTACTTGTCGAACCTTTAATCCAAGGGGGTTGGTTACTCATGCCTAGTATTCAAATTCGTACGGGTGATGGTTCCCGCCTACTAGCCGATTGGAAAAACGGCATGCACCATCGCCGAGACCCCTTAAAGCCGCTGGTAACCATTGTCCCCTCAACCACGGTCGCGGAGTGGCTCCGGAGCCAGACTCAGTTGGTAAATGTTCAAATTGTGACGTGGACGGACTGGCTCGGGACCCTTATGCCTAGCCAATTTATCCGCTGGCCAGAGCACGCCGACCATGTTCTCGAAGCCATGCTCCCCCGGGACATTACCCACCATCTACCCCAAGAGATCCCGGGCTTATATCTTACCTTCATTAAGGCCGCAATAGAATGTCGAAAACAAAATATTTCTCCAGAGAGTTTAGACGACACGGATATTTCACTGATGCGGGCGCTAAAGTGGCTTGATGATCAGGTATTCATCGGCGATCTTTACGATAATGTCAGACTGTATGAATATGCCAATGAGCATTGGAGCGTGCTGGGTTCTGCCATAGGCGGCATCATTTTTTGGGGATTTTTAGACTTTTCACCGATCGAGTGGAGCCTCATTGAAACCATGGGACGTCATCATTCTTTAGTATTATTTGGCCTCGATCTGTCTTGCCGTTTGAATTGGCCCAAAGGGGCGTCGGTACGCCACCTTGAAAATCAGGGGGGTCACCCGGTAACGGAGACGATTAGTTTGCCCGATGGATACCTGGCACCAGATGCGGTCGCGCGAGTGGTGGCGGAACGTCTGCAGAGCGGTGTGGATGCCCATGATATGATGGTCATTGCTGACGAAGACACGGCCTGGCGTACGAAGCTGGCATTGTCTCATGTGGGTATAGCGACACGAACGGGGCCGACCCTAGACTATGAAGTGAGGGCCCTTTGGCGCTCTCTATGCCGCGGAACACGAACGAGCCGTGCTTGGCGTCGGTTGCGCGATCGCTATCCGGAGCTCACTGGTTGGTTTGATGCATGGGATAGGGATTGGGATAGGATAACCGAATGGGATCATGCCAAACATCTGGTGCGTAATGCGGCGATAGAGATACCGGCATTGACGCCTCTCGTTACGGCCATGAAGCGATGGGATGCCCTTGCCGTAATTTGTCCCTTCCCGGACACGCAATTGTTACAGCGTGAACTGAACGCCCTGGCACACCAGGTGTTCGAACCAGAGGGACCCCAACCGGTGAATGCGGTATGGGTGGTTTTGGCGTCGGATGCGGTGGGGATGACCGCAAACGAAGTGGTGGTTCTCCCGGAGGCATTTCGAGAGGTCTTGCGATTACCGGGAACCGGTATCATGGATTCTGGCAATGTGGCGGCACTGGTACATAAACGCCTCCGAGACAAAAGCCATCTAATCCAATCACGAGCGTTACACGGCGCCGCGCATAAGGTCTTCGTGCTTGGCGCAACGGGGGAACGCCCCTATTCATCTCTGGTGCCAATCGCGGAACCTCTCCCTACAAAAGCCAGCTTAGCCTGGTACACCGATTGGTATGGCACGGGACCCTTTCGCGTGCAGCCAGGATTGTCCGCGACGGCCATCTCGGTTTCGGACTTGGAGAGGTTCGGGGCATGTCCGCGCGCATATTTCTTCGCCCGAGGGATGGGGTTGAAGACCTGTCATGACGATCCGTTAACGGAGTTGCCGGCTCTTTATGGTCAATGGGCACATCTAGCGCTGTACTACCTGAACCGAGATAGGGCACTCTCGGTGTCCGCGGCGGTGACAACCGCCATGGATACTCTTAGGGCACCTGATGGCCTTTTGGAGACGGTGGTGCGCCAAGCCCGGTATCGCTTAGAAGCCAATCTGCAATATGTGTCTCGAGCTATCCATGAAGAAGAGGAAGGACAAGAAGTGCCATACGAGATTGAGGCCGAGGTCGAATGGATATGGTCATACCGGTTGGATAACGATGTGTGGCCAATTCGGATGCGCTTAGACCGGCTAGAGCACTACGACGCACACGATGTGGTGGTCGACTTTAAGACGGGACCGATTGGAGATCCGGCTCGAGTTCTTCCCGAACAGTTGCAGATTCCGATTTACCTAAGCGCGTGGCGCGACCGGTTTCCCGACAAGCACCAGGTCCTGGGGGTATTATGGGGTATCACGGAAAAGAATCACTTTCGGGCACGCGAAGTCTCGGGCAAGGCAACGTTGGATCGGGAAACGCGAAAGACTCTTGACGGAATCTTAGAGCGCATCAAACAAGGGGAATTCTTTCCTGCACCGGATCCAAAAGTGGACCCTTGTCGCATCTGTGATTACCGATTATTGTGTCCGGCTAACGTTCGTCATATTGCAGAGCGTAAACTCGTGAACCACCGAGAGTTTATCTCATTATGGGTTCCAGAGAATTCGGAGGGAGACGAGTGACACCTAAAGACACTGCGATGCGCCGGCATGTCATCGAAGATTTCTCTCAAGACTTATTGATAGAAGCGGGCGCAGGTACGGGAAAAACAACTCTTCTGGTGGACCGTGCCCTGCATGCGATTTTGGTCCGGGGTATCCCATTGGAACGGATCATTCTCATTACTTTTATGGAAAAAGCGGCGCTCGAGATCCGTCTACGGTTAACGCAAGGACTGGAGGACAGGCTCTCAGGCACGCATCATGACATGGCCGCTAGAGCTTTAGCACATCTTGCTGAGAGTCGTATTACCACCATCCATGGGCTCTGCCTCCAATTGCTTCAACAATTTCCTCGAGAAGCTCGCGTGCCGGTGGGGTTTGATATCCTAGATCCCTACGATAGCGAACAAATGTGGGAAATTGCCTTCGATGACTGGATTAGGACAAGCCTAAACGCCGAACGGGTGCTCGATGCTTTCCTGGCGGCAAACGTCAGTCTTCGTCAGTTTCGAGAGATGGTTCGCACCATCTCGGGATGGGAAGCGATGGAACTCGATCCGGTGGATATGCCTGTCAAGATAGAAGACCTCCAGGACCTTGAGGAGACGCTAAGGGAGTGGGTACAGATCGCCGAGCGGGAAGCCGATCCAGACGATCCGGCTCGGCGCCAAATTAGCGACCTTAGCCGATTTATGGCGTCCCGGGCGAAGGACCCTTGGGGATGGATCCGGACCGTGAAATCGTGGCCTTTGGGTGCGCCCAAAGGCAATAAGAAGGGCTGGGCTCATCCCGAGCGGTTAACCGAGCAAAAAACTTGGATTCGCGAGGAACTCAATCCCAAGATTCGTGCCTGGCAAGCAGCGCTTGCCGACGGTTTGTTGACCCAGTTGGTCTCGGTGGTTAACCGGGACTTCCAACCCTTGTGGCACGACCGCAAGGATGCGGCCAACCTGGTAAATTTCGATGATTTGTTGCGCAAGACACGGGATTTAGTCCGTGCCAATCCGGCGATTCTGGACCAGATTCGTGAAGGGTTCGACATTTTGATGGTGGATGAATTTCAAGATACCGATCCCATCCAGACCGAGATCATTTTAACCTTGGCGCAGGGTCGAGCGGGAAGCTTGCTTTTAGTGGGTGACCCCAAACAGGCGATCTATCGATTTCGGGGAGCCGATGTCGAACTTTATGCCTCCGTGCGGCAAACGTTCTGGGAACGGTCTGATGCCCTAGTCGCACCGATTACGCATAATTTTCGGTCGCATCCGGCGATCCTGGGGGCTATCAATCAATATTTTTCGAAACGCTTTCCTTCGGTGCCCGATCCGGAACGGCCCTACATTCCGGTGTTTCAGGGACTTGAGACCCACCAACGTCGAGATACCTTGGCCCGTGTTATCGTCGACGGAGGACCGCTCACGGGCCGAGCCGATGACAGGCGGCGTACGGTGGCGGCACAGATTTGCTCGCTCATTAGGCGGTCGATTGCGGAAAAATGGCCGGTATACGATAAAAACGAGCAGGCCACGCGCCCCATTCGGTATAGCGATATGGTGGTGATCATGCCGACCAGAACGGGGCTCGACATATTCGATGAAGTGTTTGCGGCGCATGGCATCCCGCTTGCGAAGGAGAGCGGGACGGCCTTTTTCCGTCGCGATGAAATCCGAGGATATGCGGCGTTACTGTTGGCTTTGCAAAATCCTCACGACGAAGTGAGCACGGTCGCATTTTTAGCATCACCTTGGGTGGGACTAACACTGGAAGCGATTACCCAATATGGTGCAGACCGAGGGTTGGATTACCGATCCGCCGATCCTCAGACGGAGCCGGGGAAGTGGCTTGCCATCATGAATGGTTGGTTTAAGTCTTGGTGGGCGCTTCACCCGGAGGAGATGCTCTTGCAGGTGCTCGAGGCCACGCAACTAAGGGGTAGTTTGGCACAACGTGATGACGTTGCAGCACTAGCCAACTTAGATAAACTGAGCTTCTTAAGTCATCACCTAGGGCATGCTTGGGGCATTGATAGATTTACGGAGTGGCTCGAGGGTAAGGTTCGAGAGGGTGCTAACGAGGAAGAAGGTCTCTTGGTCGATGACCTAGAGGCCGTGCACTTTTCTACGGTGCATCGGGCCAAGGGTCTTGAATGGCCGTTTGTGGTTGTGACCAACTGGTCCAAATCCGCGCCACGCCATGGACCCGTGATGGAGGGAGGAGGCAAGCCCGCCATGAAGGTGTCAGGTCTGATGTCTTCCGACTGGGAAGAGAGGATCTACCAAGACGGTCTCAGGGATGCGGCGGAACAGGAGAGGCTTTTATATGTGGCGTTGACACGTGCCCGAGACTATTTGGCGGTGATCGATGCTTGGCCGACGAATCAGGACGACCCTTTTGAGTTTTTCACCTTAAGTGATCATCGGATTGGGACCGTGGCGGATGATTTCGTTGAAAAGAATGAGGAAGCACAAGAGACCCTTTCGGCGTGGGTGCCACGGGAGGATGGGGGGCCAGTCACAGGAAGGTCTTGGCATCCAAATCGACAAGAGAAGAGTCTTGGAGATCAAATATGGCATTGGCTTCAATCGGACACGGACAACCTGGCGGGTCTATCTCGTGCGGGTCGGACGTTTTGGGAATCGGTCAAGTCTCGCACGTGGGCCCGGGGCGTGATTGTCTCGGGCCCGTGGGGGATCACCGAAGCGGACTTTGTAACGGAGACCAACGGACAGTTTGATGTCATCCGTATGGTGGATCCCACCGGAAACCGGAAGGCAATTTGGCCGGACTACATCATTCTAAAAGAAGGGCTAGCCCCGCGTCGATATTGGAGTTGGGACGGTATCGTGCCGCGGCTTCATGATCCATCCAGCATGTCTTGAAACCGAAATCGGTGCATAGGGTACCTAAGAGAGGTGACCCGCTATGCGTCGAATCTCGGGCCTTGTTCTTGTGATGGAAATCGGGATGCTGGTGGTGATTGGCTTAGGATTTCACCGGGTAACCATCACGGCACTCAGAGAACCTCCTCATGTTGTGTGGAAATCTCCGTATGGCACGACGGCATCCAGTGTGGGGGATGCCACGGGACTTGATGGTCGCCATTACGGGCCCCTGGCGTTTGCCCTGCTCGGCAACCGCATCGTGCTGGCTGATAGCTATAATAGTCGGATTATCCTCCAGGGACCCCATTTTCAAGCCCTAGAGGCAGCACCTTTAATGGTGGAAGATGTCGCCGTGACGTCCTCCGGTGCGGTATTGGCTGCAGACAACCGACAACTGGGGGTATGGCGCTTGGGAGCCCATCATCGCATTGAATTCATTAAGATTCCCCAGGAAAAGGGGCTGACCCAAGCCATTTGGCATATCGCCATCGGTCCTGAGGGAGAGATTGTAGTGCAGGTCCTAGGGTTTGGCCAAGGCCGATACCAGATGACCTTAAATGAATATGATCGCAGGGGTAAATTGGTCCGTGAATTATCACGGGCGCAAGGGGGAAGACATGCAAATTTGACGCCGTTGGCGGGACATGGACCGATTGGCATCGTGCGAAGCTTCGAGATTAGCCCCTCCAATGAACTCTATGTGATGCCGCCATCGCACCAACGCTTTGTGCGGCACATCGACGTATATCGGTGGGATGGTCAATATGTGAGCCAGATTACCGTGGCGTCCCCAGAACCTATCTTCGATAGCACGTTTCTCGGCATTAATCGATTAGGGTGGGCTTATGTGGGAATTAATCTGACCTACCCTCACCGAGGTCGCGTCTTAGTGGTGTCCCCTGCCGGTGCCGTGATTAACGACATCAAGGTCCATGCGGTGCCCGTGTACAGCGCCGTCTACGGTCGCGTAAGTCCCACCGGCAACTTGTACTTAGTGCAAAGCTCTCTCCATCATTATGTGATTAAGTGCTGGACGCTGACTTCCCGGCGGACCTGGCGCTGGTTTCTGTGACGATTTTCGACGGCTAAAGCCGGCGAGCTTTACAGCGAGTACTGGTGGGGATTCTCGGTTCATGGCGGTGGCATGTTCTCCATCCGCTCTCCGAAGGCTCCGTCGGAGCCCATAGGTGTTTTCGTGTGAAATGGCACTTTCAGCCTGTTTCCCGCGCTTCATACCCATAAAACCCAAACAAAAAGAACTAGTGGGGATTTTCCCGTATTGAGAGAGCAAACCCCAGCGGCTGTCATCCCCATAGGTCAACCCAGGGGTTTTTCGTCGCCATTTTATAATCCAATCCGCACCGCTGACTTGACTTGGTCGCAATCGATTTCTAGAATATGCCCAGGTAGCGAGTCGTTGAGGTGATCCTGGTTGAGCTTTCGCATGTTTCAGTTTAACGGAAAAGAAATACGTCTCGGGCACAAGACCTATGTTATGGGGATTCTTAATGTCACACCAGATTCGTTTTCGGACGGGGGGCGTTACGTTGGCGTGGACGCGGCTGCTAAACACGCGGCATCCTTGGTGACAGCGGGAGCCGATTTTCTGGACTTGGGAGCGGAATCGACGCGGCCCGGCCACCACCCCGTGTCCGTTGATGAAGAATGGCAACGTCTTGGTCCCGTGTTGCAGGCGGTGCGAAAAGACCATCCGCACATTGTGATTTCGGTGGACACGCAAAAAGCGCCGATTGCCTATCGCGCCATAGAAGGGGGCGCCGATGTTATTAATGATGTGGGAGGCTCTTGTGGCGATCCTCAAATGCTGTCTACCGTCGGTACTGGTCAGACTGGATACATCATGATGTATAATCGACAACCGTTAGCCCGGGTCGATATGTCGCTCATGGTGGAACACTTTCAACGTCGGATTCGCGAGGCAAGACAGGTAGGTATTGCCTCGGAGCGTATCTTGGTGGACCCGGGTTTGGGTTTTGCATATGGACTAGAGGAAAACTGGCGTGTGCTAAAGCAACTTGAACGCCTTAAGGGTCTGGGCGCTGGCATCCTGGTGGGGCCGAGTCGCAAACGATTTTTAGGGGAGATTACCGGTGTGGCTGCCGGCCACAGAGATTGGGCCACGGCGAGCGTTGCGAGCTTAGCCGTAGGCGTCGGGATGGATGTGGTACGGGTACACGACGTGGCCGGTGTACGCCAGGCGTTATTAGTGGCGGATCGTTGGTGGCGACATGAGTGATATGATTCGGCTTCATGACTTGCGGTTTCAGGTGTGTCATGGGGTTCTTGAGCATGAGCGTCGCGTCGCGCAAGAATTTGCGGTGGATGTGACCGTAAGCTTAGATTTGGGCGCGGCGGGTCAATCGGATCGAATTCAAGATACCGTGAATTATTCGGACGTCGCCGATGTTGTGGCTGGAGTGATGCAGGGTCCGAGCAAAAAGCTTATCGAAAGCCTCGCAGAATCTATTTGTGACGAAGTATTAGGAAACTGGCCCGTAAGCACCGTGAGGGTACGGGTTCGAAAAATGGCCCCACCATTGAAGCTGGTTGCTGGTTGGGTGGAGGTCGAGTTAGAGCGGCATGCCTAATATCAAAACGTATTTGGGCTTAGGCTCTAACCTCGGAGATCGGATGGGGTTTTTACGTCATGGCGTGCGAGGGGTTAGCCATCTTGGTCGGATTGAGGGTCTGTCAAGAATCTACGAAACAGGGCCGATTGGGGGTCCCGAGCAACCCAAGTATCTTAACAGGGTCGTCTCGCTGGTGACGGACTTGTCGCCGGATGAATTACTCCGCCATTGTCAAATCGTGGAATATCAGGCGGGCCGGCAACGGGGGATACGCTTTGGTCCGAGAACGCTTGATGTGGACATTCTCTTGTATGGAGAGCAAGTGACGCGTCGTGATGCGTTGACGATTCCGCACCCCCGACTCGCCCAAAGACGCTTTGTGCTAGATCCGCTATTCGAATTGGCACCAGATTTAGTGTTGCCTACGGGAGAGCCGGTGGCGGTCTTACGCCAATCGGTCCAAGATCAGGGGGTCTATTTCGCGGACGACTGGGAATTTGACTGGGAGTCCCACTTTATCCCGACCCTTATGAACTTGCGAGAGGATTTGGTAGGACTCACGCAAGTGGACTCGACTAACCTTGAAATACGGCGACGGTATTCGGCGCGGGAGGGCGTTGACGGCATGACCGTGGTCGCCGAGCAACAGACCCAAGGTCGCGGCCGCTTGGGAAGGGTTTGGGATTCCCCTTCTGGCACCGGTTTATATGTGTCACGTCTGGTGGTACCGGAACGCGGGTTGGATCCCCTGCTAGGGTTCGCGGTTGCGGTGGCGCTCTCGGAAACCGTGGCCGCCTTAACAGGACTTAAACCCGGTCTAAAATGGCCCAATGACGGTATTTTGGGAGGAAAAAAATATGCTGGAATTCTGGTGGAGGCCGCAGCAACGCCGCACCCTTATGCCATTATCGGTGTCGGCATAAACGTGCACGGGGCGACCGATTCGAGATTTCCGACTGGGATTACCTTGGATCAGGCAGCTGAACGCACCGTGGATCGGGTGGTTCTCTTTGAACAATTGATGTTGCGGTTGGACCATTGGATCCAGATCTGGACTATGCGGCAGAGCGCCAAAGTACTCCAAGCGTGGCGCACCTACCATGTGTATCGCGGCGCGATGGTTCACATCTGGCAACACCGGCAAATAGTCGTGGCGGGCATAGTAGAAGACGTAGATGACACTGGTCGGCTCCTCGTGCGAAAATCAGGGGGGGACATCGAGGCGATTGGCGCAGGAGAAGTCAGTGTACGATTGGCGGACGGGGGATATGCACCCTAGACACGATTCCTTGAACATAATGCCCGCGCATTCCCCTTCCCGGTCGGGGGTCAAGTCCCACGGGGATTCCCTTCGGTCACGGGCGGCGGTCTCACTCCCGACGTACTAGGCGCGGTGCCAAAGTCACGATTTCTAGTAAAACTTTGAGATTATTGATCAAGGTGGAGAGATTGGTGCCGGATGGATGAGTGTGGGGATTCAACCAACGCAACCGAAAGGGATTAATTAAGAGACCCAGAGGCGATGGTGACAAAGTTTTTATGATTCCATTCCGAAAGGGATTATTTACACGATCATGAAACACATTTTGGATTCCGCGCAAGGGAGCATCGAAATAGTCGAAGACGCATAGTCTGCAGGCCGTGTCTGTGGTTCTGCGATCAAAGACACATGGAGTGATCCTGGGCTATTTGGGGACGATAGCCTCGTGGACGACGTAGTGAAGGCAACACTCGCACCTTGGGCACGTTCACAGGGGCAGGCGGCTTTGAGTTAGACTGGTCCCCGCACGACGCCGATGGGGTTGCGCACGACCACCTATACCGAGTGCGGGATGCCGCAGTGATGCAGCGGGCGTTTCCGGGTCTGGATGAGCGGCGCGATGGCCACCGAGCAAAGTGGTCCCCATAACGGAGCCTAGTTAGACAGTGGACGTCATACCGATTGGATCTACAATTCGTGACCCGTATCGGATCATTTTTCTTCCATGTACCATCCCTCGTCTTATCGACACGGTCAAAAGGTGCGATTCGAACCCCGTCAGCTAGGAGCCCCATAATGATTTCCGCAGGGTGTTATGGCAAGTTGTTAGGGTAGCAATGGCCATGGAGTACTGTGTTTCGCACCGAAGTCGCCATAACCCCCAACGACACATTACGATAGGAACATGACTGATCATCACCCGGCTTATCTGAACGGGCAACCCGCCATGGAGTGTAGCATCCGGAGAAAATACCTTACAGGCCGGTAAAGAGGACTCCGGGTTCAATAAGAGGTCATCAATCTGCCCACTAAAATGGGGTAGGAATGGGATTATTCGTCTCTGACATTACACTGACTGTAGCTTTTTCTAAGGTGCAGACTACGCCACGGTTATGATTTCATAACGTGTGTTGCAGTCAGGGACTGGGTCGGGGCCTCGCGGCACATTTGTTCTCAGTGGCAGTGCTGACACATGTGCGAGAACATCCGAGATTTTTTCTAGATAAGGGTTGGATCCTCTTTAGAGGATTTGAGATGATAGCATCAAGTCCATATAAGGAGTGTAATTCCTCGATGCCCAAGCACTTTGATGAACCTTTTTGGATTGGCGGTCGATATTTTTCGTTAGAAGACATTGCCTTAATTCGGGATACCCTTCGCCGGTTTCGACGTCTCAGCCGACCGGAATTGGTCGCTACCCTATGTGAGAACCTCCCATGGACGACGCCTACCGGGGCCCCCAGGCTGGACGCCTGCGGGAAATTGCTCGATGAGATCGACGCGGCGCTCTGGATGCCGGTACCACCCAAACGCGCATCTCGAGGCGGGCGACCCAGCGCCTACCGCCAAGGGGAGCCGATCCCGGACGTCGCGATCACCGCAAACCTTGCTGCAGTGAAACCCATTGTGGTGACCCCCGTGGACCCCATCGATCTCCCGGTCTGGAACGCCACGGTGGCCACCTACCATCCGCTCGGCTATCAACAAGCGTTTGGGGCCCGGCAACAGTATTGGATTGAGTCGCTAGCCGGGCCCGAGCCGGTTCGGCTCGGCGGCTTGCTCTTCGCGGCGGCAGCCCAAAAACTTCAATCGCGGGACGCATGGATTGGATGGGACGCGACGACCCGTGGGCGTTTTCGGCCACGGATTGTCAACAATAGCCGCTTTTTGATTCTGCCTAGCGTGCACGTTTCGCATTTAGCCAGCCATGTGTTAGGGCTGGCAGCTCGGCGGATTCGGACCGATTGGCTGGCGCGGTATGGATTTGCTCCCGTTTTACTGGAAACTTTTGTGGAACAACCCTGGCGTGGCACGTGTTATGCCGCGGCCAATTGGACCTGCGTGGGAATGACTGCAGGACGTGGGCGGAATAGCCTTACGCAGCACGCTACGCTCCCAAAGAAAGCCATCTGGATGTATCCCCTGGTCCGCAGTTGGCGCCGAGATTTGGAAGCGCCCTGGCCGGCGCCAAGGACGGAGGAGATCGAGTGACATGCGATAGCCGATGGAAATGTCTTTGGGTGGTCCTATAGGCTTTCGATCTCACGACTTTTTCTCCTGTCGAGAGCGAGACCTCAATCAATCTGCAGAAACGTGGGCTTAGAAGGGGCAGGTTGGCGCAGACGCTGAGGCCTTGTTTACCTTCTAGCTCGCGGGAGTCGTTGGTTTGGATTATGCTGCATATGTCAATCCATCACCAGTACGGGCTGTCATCAGACGACGTTATCGCTCCCACTCACGGCCCGACACTCCCTAGTATTGGTCCCGGAGTGTCCGGTCCGGCACAACCTGCGGGATCGCTCCACACGCGAGCCATCTCCTCGGCGCTGTCCGACACCGATGGTACCATGTATGCGGCGGCATCCATCTGCGCGTAGTCGAGCTCAAACCCATGATAGCGAGACAAACGGCGCACAAACTCCCGTTGCGTTCGTCCATTTCCTTCGCGAAAGGGATGTAACATGTTGAGGTCGGTCAGTAGGCTGCCGGCCAACCGCGGGGGGTTTTATTTGTTTGACGAGCCGACATCTCAGATTGATGAATCGGCAACACGAGATGTGCTGGCGATGATTCGGGCGATATCCAATACGCACGGGGTTCTGGTGGTGTCGCACGATCAGGAGCTGCCGACAGGAGCTCATACATTACTCAAAGGTCGCTAGATTACCACCTTTTGAATTGGTTATCGCGGCCGGCCGCGCGTCCACCGCCCCCCTCCCACATGCAAGATACC
>JAJYPK010000193.1 GCA_021795465.1 Bacillota bacterium | reverse complement strand
TGCTGACGGCCCGAAAGGATGAAGTCGACCGCGTCTTGGGGCTCGAACTCGGTGCCGACGATTATGTGACCAAGCCTTTTTCTCCCCGCGAATTGGTGGCCCGAGTGAAGGCGATCTTGCGCCGAAGCCGGGGGCGTGAGGGAGATCTTGGCGATACCCATGAAATTACACGGACCGGGCTCACGGTGGATCCTGACCGGCGTGAGGCATCGCTCGACGGCAAGGCCCTTCAGCTAACCTTTACCGAATTCGAGTTGCTCCATATTTTGGCCAAAAACCCTGGCCGCGCGTTTACGCGCGACGATCTGTTGACGCGGGTGTGGGGCCAAGATTTCTTTGGTGACGCCCGCACGGTGGATGTCCATGTGCGTCATTTGCGGGAAAAGTTAATGGAAGACCTCCAAGCCCCCCGTTTCATTGAAACCGTGCGCGGGGTTGGGTATCGGTTTCGTGAATCGTGAAACCGGCGACCGCACGCCAATTTCTGGCCCCGCTGGTCATCGGGGCTACGTTAACCCTGGCGGTCTGGTTAGCCGCTCTGCCGCATGGTCGGTTGGAGGCAGTCATTCTCCTCGTCTTGGCTTGGGTGTGGACCCTACGATTAGTGGCGCAAATGCGCACCCAACAGTCGTTTCTGGCAGACTCTATTGTCCAATTGCAAGATACCGTTCAGCGTTGGGGATCGGGTGATTTGCAAGCACGGGTCTACCTCGACCATGCTGATCCGCTAGACCAACTGGCCCATGGCATGAATCGGGTGGCGGAGGCTTTAAAAGAACGGACCGAAGATCTCGAGCAGGATAAAGAACGGCTCGAGGCGATTTTGACGAGTATGGCCAACGGGATTATTATCCTAAACCATGGGCTTACCATCACGCTCATCAACCAGGCGGCATATCCGCTCATGGGTATCGAGACCCGTCCGGCGCTAGGTCGTCATCTCCTTGAAGTGATTCGTGACGTGGCCATTGATGATGCGGTGCATCGGGTGACCCAAACTGGTGACACGGAGACGGTGCTCTGGAGTCCGCACGATATTCTCGACGAGGTGATTGAAGTGACGATCGCGGCGCTAAAGCAGCCATCGGGGGGAGTGGGGGCGGTCTTAGTGGCGCGCAATGTGTCGTCTCAAAAACAGGTCGAGCGTATGCGCCAGGATTTTGTCGCCAATGTCAGCCATGAACTACAAACCCCGTTGACCATTATTCGAGGATTTACCGAAACCTTGCAAGATCATCCCGATCCGGACACCGCACGACGCTTTATTCAACTCATCCATGAGGAATCGACACGGATGAGCCATCTAGTCGACGATCTCTTGGTGTTATCTCGGATGGAGCATCATTCCCTACCGGTCCAAATGGGCCCGGTGGATCTCCCGATGCTCATCGATTCGACCCTCGTGAAACTGGCGAGTCGGGCCAAAGCAGCCGAACTGATCCTAGATAATCAAATGCCGAGTTATGTGCCCATGGTAGCAGGTGATGCAGAACTTTTAGCCGAAGTATTTCTGAACCTAGTGGCCAATGCGGTGCAATATACGCCGGCCGGTGGACTGATCACCGTGAAATTAGCGTCTAAGGCGGGTGATGACCTAGTGGGGATTGCGGTTCAAGACACGGGAATTGGGATTCCAGCCGCGGAACTACCCCGAGTTTTTGAACGATTCTATCGCGTGGACCGGGCTCGGTCGCGCGCTTCGGGTGGTACGGGTTTAGGGTTGGCCATCGTGAAACATATCATGGAACTCCATCAAGGTCGCATAGATGTAAATAGCCAGGTTGGACAAGGATCATGTTTTACGGTGTGGCTACCGCGGTTCGGGGACTAGCAACACGAGGCTAGGGAAATCCTCAGGGTATGAAACGGATAGGGATTATAGGAATGCTGTGGGGCCTACTCATCGCGACAGGTTTTTATCCCGCACGAGGAACCCTAGGGGTGTTACGTGTAGCCCATCATGTGTCTATTGTCGGAGCTACATCGCTGATGCCGTTGACGAAACGATTCGTGCCAGAATGGGAGCAGAAGCATCCCGGGGTTGTGGTGTCTATTGCGGCCGGCGGATCCTGGGCGGGCATTCTGGCTGTGACCGAAGGGCACGCAGATATTGGGATGGCGGACCTCATTCCCCCTTCTCGATTAGCGGTGCGGTTGGTTGGATACCCCGCAGGGCGCCTCGCGGTGGCATTCATTGCGAACAACAAAGACGGCGTCAAAGAGGTTTCAGAATCTCAGTTGATGCAGTTGCTCTTAGGACGCATTCCAAACTGGCGAAGCATTGGTGGTCGCGATGAACCGGTGATCGTGGTCTCGCGACCCTTGAGTTCGGGCGCTCGTGCCATGATCGATAGCTTCTTGCCTCCGCCAGGTCTTAGTGCGGATGCTATTATTCAATTATCCAACGGAGCCGTCTTGAAAACGGTTCGCGATACGCCGGGAGCCATCGGATATGTGGAGTGGCGACCTGGCATGGGAGGAGTCACGATGCTCGGCATTGGCCACCATGCATTTGATACCACACATCTCGCGACCTGGCCGTATTTTACCAAGCCCACGTTTTATGTGCACAAACGGGCGTCGGACTTGGTAAAGAACCTGGCCCAGGCCTTAAGCCAGGCTCCCGCCAAGACCGACTTTGGCATTTATCGAGGCCATGTTATCACGCCAAAGGGTTTGCCATGAAGCGCCAGATGGGAATGGGGGATCAGTGTCTTTATCGTGTAGTCTGGGTTGGAGCTTTCTCGTTGGTTGTCCTGGGAATCGCAATTTTTGCCATTCTATTCTGGGGCACGGCGAAGTTTGTGCTGGCGCATGGACTGAACCAGAGCCTCTTAGGGCTTATCTATGAGCCCACTCAAGGACGGTTTGGTCTTTTACCCTTTATGGCAGGATCGCTGGTCGTGTCAGGCATTGCCCTCGCGGTGGCCATTCCCTTAGCGCTCTCGCTGGCCGTGACCGTGGTGGACATGACACCGCGTCGAACTGAGACCGTCCGCCAGATTCTCTCAGGACTCGTCGCGATCCCCTCGGTGGTGTTTGGTTGGTGGGGGCTTAGCGTGGTCGTCCCGGCCATTCGCTGGATAAGTGGTCACTCAGGCTTTAGTCTCTTGGCCGCCGGTTTAGTATTGGCTGTGATGATTCTCCCCACCCTAAGCCTTTTGAGTATCAATGCTTTAACCCGGGTCCGAGTCCAGTGGGTCGAGGGCTCATTAGCCCTAGGCGCCACGCCGGATCAAACCATGGGTCGATTGATTCTTGCCGTGTCGCGATTCCCCCTCTTAGAAGCCTCGATCATAGCATTAGGACGTGCCTTAGGGGAAACCATGGCGGTGCAGATGGTGATTGGAGGACGGGTCTTGCTGCCCCACGGATTGGTGTCGCCAGGGGCTACGCTCACGACTCAAATCCTGACGGACATGAGCCTCTTGCCGCCCGGGGTTTCCGGGCACCACGTTCTCGATTTCATGGCGCTATTGCTGTTGGCCGCGATGTATGGGATGGTGGTTTTGCTGGAGCGGACCCGGAGGATGTCGCCATGAGGGGCATCGGGTGGCATCGGGCGGCTCTAGCTGGGTCTCTCTTGGTGGGCATCATGTTTCTGGGGATTATTGCCGATCTCGTATGGCAAAGCCTCGGGGTGTTGTCTTGGCACTTCTTATGGAGTCCCCCATCGGAAATGGGTAGAGGTGGCATTGGCCCCGAAGTGCGCAATACGTTGGTGATGGTGGGGGCGGCGTCCCTGATAAGCCTTCCCCTCGGCCTGGCCGGGGCCGTTTTCCGGGTCGAGTACAGCGGCGCACCGCTCTTTGTCAAGGTGTTTGATCGGGTGCGATTTACCTTTTTGAGCCTGCCCACTATTGTGGTGGGTCTATTGGTCTACCAATGGGTGATTGTGGGATTGGGATGGCCCTTGTCGATACGGTCCGGCATTGTGGCCTTAGTGGTGATGAATTGGCCCTTTGTCGTCAACGTTGGAATTGAGGCGTTAGAGGGCGTACCCGACACCTGTCGGGAAGGATCTCTGGCACTGGGTGCGACCCGCTCGCAAACCTTGCGCCGGATTGTGTTCCCAACGGCCCTGCCTGCCCTGGTTGCGGGACTTGGTGCCGCCACGGCCCGCCTCCTCGGGGAATCGGCCGCCCTTATCTTTACCGCTGGCATGAACGTGGCCGTACATTGGAGCTGGGGGATGCCTGGGGAAACCTTGGCGGTTCATCTCTGGTACCTGCGTACGGAGTCGCTGGCACCCTATGCCAACGCCGAGGCGGCGGGTACCGGGGTGGTATTGCTCGCCGTGGTTGCTTTGGTGCTCTACTTGACCCAGAAAATTGCGCATTGGTTAAAGCCCCGTGACTATTCCCGAAAAAGCGCTTGAACCCAATGTGAGGTCGCGGTGTACACTGGTGTTGTAAGATGGGTCAAAGGATTTTGTATCAATAAAGCGAAAAGGGGCGTGAGACAAACCAATGAATACCAAACCCGCCCCCGATTTAGTGGTGCAAAACCTCTCGGTGCACTATGGGGAGCAGGTGGCCTTAAAGGACGTTACGTTGCAGATTGAAGGCGGACAGATATTAGCTCTTATCGGTCCATCAGGGTGCGGCAAATCGACCTTTCTTCGCGTCTTAAACCGTCTGGTTGACCGTTCCGCAGAGGCGCACTGCACCGGAGAGGTGTTCCTGGGCGATACCCGGGTCTTGGATCCAAAGACCGATGTGGTGGCTCTGAGACGGGCGGTGGGCATGGTGTTCCAACAGCCGAGCGCATTTCCCTTTAGTGTCTTTGACAATGTGGCCTACGGTCCGCGACTGCAAGGGGTGCGATCGGCCAGTCGACTCCGTAGCCTCGTCGAATCGAGCCTCAAGCAGGCCGCGCTCTGGGATGAAGTACGAGGCAAGTTAAGGCGTCCTGCGGCTTCTTTGTCCGGCGGGCAGCAGCAACGTTTATGCATTGCGCGCGCCCTGGCGGTATCGCCAGAGGTATTGTTGCTCGACGAGCCGACCGCGGCCCTAGACCCGTTGTCCACGGCCAAAATTGAGGAACTCATTTTGGCCTTGCGTGGAGATTATACGTTCGTGTTGGTTACGCATAATTTACAACAGGCGGCACGTGTTTCTGACGTGACGGCATTTTTTCGACAAGGACGTCTCATCGAGATCGCACCGACACGCGATATGTTTACCGCACCGAAGTGTGAGGAAACCGAGGAATTTCTAACTGGGCGGTACGAGTAGGGGGCTTTAGGTGTTACGGCAATCGTTTCGTAGCGAATTGGACCTGTTGGATCAAGAGCTTATTCGCATGGGCGCCTTGGTGGAGGAGCAAATTCGCCGTGCAGTCCGATCCTTGACCGGCCGCGACGTGATATTAGCCGAGCAAGTGGTCATCGATGATGACCGCGTCGATGCCATGGAAAAGGATATTGAACGCCGGTGTTTGACCCTACTTGCCTTGCAACAACCGCTGGCCAGTGACCTTCGCATCATCTCTACTATTCTCAAAATTATTACCGACTTAGAGCGGATGGCGGATCACGCCGTCGACATTGCCAAAGTTACTTTAAGGCTCGGAACCGAGTCGTTGATTAAGCCCTTAATTGACATACCCGAGATGGCACGACTTTCGAGTTCCATGGTTCGGCTGGCTTTAAACGCCTATATTCATCGGAGCCTCGATGAGGCGCTGACGATGATTCGGCTCGATCTCCCCGGTCGGACGC
>JAJYPK010000038.1 GCA_021795465.1 Bacillota bacterium | reverse complement strand
CTGAAAAACCCCGAAATACGATATAGGGGGCAGTGCGAACCGTCTCGATACAACATATGGAGCTGCCGACAGGAGCTCATACATTACTCAAAGGTCGCTAGATTACCACCTTTTGAATCGGTTATCGCGGCCGGCCGCGCGTCCACCGCCCCCCTCCCACATGCAAGATACCGGAATACGCTGGACCGCTCGAGATCGTCTAAGATCTCGAATCTGCTCTACGTGCTCTCCGAAGAGGTAACAATCCGTGGTTCCCGAAGGCGTTCGGGTCAAACTGTCCTGCAGGCTCGTAGCGCTACAGAGATCCCGGACTCGAAAAAATGGACGCACTCTCAGTATAGCAGGGTTTTTCATGCGTCGCGGGGCCGCTGCGGCGGCATGGGGAACTGTCCAGAAATGTTTTGGCGATACATCGCTCTAACACTGCCTTGATCATCCCGAATCACATTTTGAGTGTCTATTTACCCGAAAGATCGCAAGAACGAACGCGACACGAAACTTAGGACCACTGCACTGTGATGGACCTTCAGAGTCTACTGCACTTGTCGGACGATTACTACACAATCATCAAATATTACCCCGTGCCACGTGAGCACATCCTCTTCCGGCCAGGAGCGTCTTCTGGAGAAGCCGGTTACGATGGCTCGACGGGCCAGGTGCTATCCGGTAGGTCATATCGGGCGAAGTCTCGATGATTCCGACTCCAGAGCGCTAAGGCGGCGTCTTGCGCGCGTCGAATCAGGACAGCATCCGTCCAACTAAGCCGGTCGTCGGTTTCCCAGGTTTCTAAGACCGCGAGCCAAAACGACATCTCCTCGAGATGCATCCCGGGCCATTGTAAAACGGAGCGGCAATAGAGTGCCACATCTGCCCGCGTCATCGTCTTCACATAGCGTGGCAAGACATAGGTTAACTCGTGCAACACGAGCGGGTCGAGCCGAAGGATGATGCGGCCGGCCGCCGCCGCTCGGAGCAGGGCACGACAGGTCGATGTATGTGCATCGTTGGCTTGCGCATGCAAAAATACCTTGGTATCGAGGTATCCCTCAGTCATGCGGAACCTCGGCGTCTTGATGATGCGTGACTATCGACTCCGCCATGGCATCATGCCAGTCGTCTGACACGGCTGTAGTGATCGGATACTGCCCGAACAGATCGTCGGGGCTCAATGTCGGGAGCACCTCGATCAGTAGACGCCGAGCATCCACAATCCGCACCATTAAGGGTTGCCCTTCTTCTAAATGCAATTGTTGTCAAATCTCGTGCGGCACCGTCAGCATGCCACGGCGCTGCAATCGTACAATCGCCACGACTTGTTTCCTCCTGGTCTGTATGACCCTTGCATTGCGATCAGTATACCATGGGGGACGTCTGACCGGAACTTTGCGTGCACCCCCATTCAAACACCGTTGCGGTGGGAGGGGATCGGTATGTTCATCGGCTATGCGCGCGTGTCGACGGCGGAACAAACCCTTGCACTCCAAGAAGATGCCTTGACGGAGGCGGGCTGTGAAAAAAGTTTTCCGAGATGTCATGTCGGGAAACGCCACGGAGCGGCCCGGATTATCGGATGCGCTGACTTACGCTCGGAAGGGCGATGTCATCGTGGTGTGGATACTCGACCGATTAGGACGATCCTTGGCGCATCTCATTCAGGTCGTGGTGCAACTCCAAGCCGCCGGTGTGGGGTTTCGGAGTCTCCAAGAAAATATGGATACCACGACATCAGGCGGGTAACTCATCTTTCACATCTTTGGGGCATTGGCCGAATTTGAGCGATCCTTGATTCGCGAGCGGACCAGTGCCGAGTTGGTGGCGGCTCGAGCCCGAGGACGGGTTGGGGGTCGCCCGACTCGCTTATCCGCTGACCAGATCCGCATGGCGCAGCGTCAGTTGCAAGATCCGGACATGACGATGGCAGCGTTGGCGGAAGCCTTTCACGTATCGCGGACCACGCTGTACCGGGCATTGAAGAAAGCGGGTGGGGAATAACCCGGGGCCGATGGAATCGGCATGAAATTCTCCGTGGAAGACGGAGCCCCGCTTAATTGTACAGTCCCTTAGAGATTGTACGATACAATATTTACAGTACGGGTTATTCCGTCTAAGGGTGACGGGTTCTCAGATAAATAACTCAATAAATGCATCACGATGTGGAGGAGACCAATGGCCATCACCGTTCACACTCGCTTAGACGAAATGCGAAAGACTGCAAAGGATACGTACGGGCTAGGCAAACTGTTTACGGTCCGGGTCTTGGAGATCCAGATCGGGCAGCCACGCCAAACGATTTTGGATCACGTCTCCAGGAGTTAGAAGATCGCCTGACGGCGGTCACGGATGAACGCTGGGCCGGGGCGCTACGTTTGGCGCTCGTGCGGGTGGCATGGGACGCGGGCCACGTGGAGGCGGCGCAACACGCTTTGACGGTCCTCGAAGGCCTCTGGCCGTTCATGGACTAAAACAAGAGAAAGACTCCTCGTGGTCCCCTTGTGGCTGGTGGGACTGTTAGTCTTCTCGTCGCCCGCCGTACCGAGTGCCGGGACGAGCGATCCCCCGATTGTCAATGTCCAAACGCCAACGTCCTCGTGACCGCGGACCATCGTCTCACCGCAGGAAGTTCGTTCCGGTGGAAGGGGGGTGCCTTATGAGGCCATGACCAGGGATTCATCGATCGTTCATGATGGGTGGGGGTCTCGGGTCCTCGAACGGCGGCGGATTCACGAGCGTGGCTAACGCCTGGGAGTGACCCGGACCAAATTTGCCCGACGAGGACCGCAGGCGAACGCCCCGTCTATATGAGCGATCGCGCGGTAGACGGGGTGTCAAATACATTACCTGGTTGCATACATCGATGCGCAAGAAGAGTCACGGTCGCAACTCCCTTGGAACGGGCGCAAGCCCAACAATTCTTCGTCAAACCCGAGAGCGATACCCGGTATATGCCAGACGCCACATCAAGGAAAACCATTTCGGGTCCTATTGAAGCCCGTCACAACTAAACGGTCGCGCGCTCTGTAGGGAGTTTTTGGTATAAATCAGCCATTTCAATGGCTGCTTGGGCGGCATCGGAACCTTTATTACCGGCCTTGCCACCAGCCCGATCTTCCGCCTGTTCCATGGTGTCCGTAGTGAGTACCCCAAAAATTATTGGGATTTCGTGGTCCACGGCGAGGCGGGCCAAGGATGCTGCCGTGTTTCCTGCCACATAATCGAAGTGTGGTGTATCTCCCCGCACCACGGCTCCAAGGGTAATGATGGCAGAGTATGGTCCTGACGTCAGTCGACGTGTGAGTCCGGGGATTTCAAAGGCTCCGGGGACCCAGAAAGTGTCGATGCTCTCTCGTGGGGCTCCGTGTCGCATCAAGGTTAGAAGAGCCCCTTCTAGTAAGGGCTCGGTAACGCGTTGGTTGAAGCGACTGACGACAATAGCCCAGCGCTGATCTGGATGAATCCGATAAACTCCTTGAAAGTCTCCCATAAATGGCAATCTCCTTGTCAAGATTGGTTTTGCTCTCACTCGGTTGTTGCGGGTGTTGCCTCTCAATCCATCCAATGCCCCATCTGGCGCTTCTTGGTGTCTAAATACACCGCGTTTTCCGGCAACGGGATCGTGCGAATCGGGACTCGCTCGACAATTTCGAGTCCGTAGCCTTCTAAGGCGTAGTACTTGTTAGGGTTGTTGGTCAAAAGGCGCAACTGGTGGATGCCCAAACTGGCTAGGATTTGGGCGCCCACACCGTAATCTCTGGCATCGGGTGGAAATCCTAATGCACGATTAGCTGATACCGTGTCGTGTCCGACTTCTTGTAAGGCATAGGCCTTAATCTTATTAGCGAGACCGATTCCGCGACCCTCTTGTCGCATATATAGAAGGACACCACGCCCCTCACGGGCAATCGCACGCATCGCCATATCGAGTTGTTCCCCGCAGTCGCAACGCTTGGACGCGAAAACATCTCCGGTAAGGCATTCGGAGTGGACTCGGATGAGTACAGGCTGACCGTCATGGATATCTCCCATGACGAGAGCCAAATGGGTTACGGAGGTGAGCGTTTCGGTAAAAGAAATGGCCTCGAATGTTCCATATTGCGTAGGTAATTGCGCCTGACCATCCCGAGTAAATAAGGTTTCTTTTCCCATTCGATAACGAACCAGGTCGGCAATCGTAATCATTTTCAATCCAAATTGCTGTTGGAAGTCAACGAGTTCTGGCAATCGAGCCATGGTGCCGTCAGGTTGAAGAATCTCACAGATGACGGCTGCCGGAGACAGCCCGGCTAGGGTAGTTAAGTCCACGCCCGCTTCCGTGTGACCCGGTCGTCGTAGGACCCCCCCAGATTTAGCCCGTAACGGGAAGACGTGTCCGGGTCGCACTAAGTCAAGCGGTTTGGTCCGTGGATCCACCAATGTTTTGACAGTCTTAGCACGGTCGTATGCGGAAATGCCTGTACTTACGTCATGGCGAGCATCCACCGACACACTGAATGCTGTGTGCATGGAGTCTTGAGATACTGCCACCATGGGGGGCAATTCCAGATCATCGAGTCGCTCAGCGGTCATCGGCACGCAAATGAGGCCACGGCCCCACTGCGCCATGAAATTAATGGCGTCTGGTGTGACCCTATCGGCGGCCATCACCAAGTCGCCTTCATTTTCACGATTTTCGTCGTCGACCACAATAATCATTTGACCCTGCTGTATCGCCAAGAGGGCTTCATCCACGGTGTTAAATGGTGGCGTTGCGATTTCATTACCTAGTCTTTCTGTAGCCATTGGTTCTCCCCATTTCCCTGTAGCAAGTGCTTCACATATTTCCCTAACACATCAAATTCCAGATTGACGGACTGGCCCAGCCTCCAGTTCCCTAAGGTGGTCACCGCCTTAGTATGGGGGATGACCGTAATCGTGAACCAATTTTCCTTTCCACTGACAACGGTCAGGCTGACACCGTCAATGGTGATTGACCCTAAGGGAAGTACCAGATCGCTAAAGTCAGTCGGGTACCGCACGGTGATCACCGAGGCGTCGCCGTTATCGACGAGGTCGAGGATGGTTCCCGTGCTATCGATGTGACCGAGCACCCAATGTCCACCGAGTCTGGTGGCCGGAGTCACCGAACGCTCCAGGTTAACCGCGGTACCAACCTGCCAACTTCCCAGCGTCGTCAAGGCCAGCGTGGTGGGGGTTGCTTGAACCACAAACGCTTCGGCATTCTTCTCGACGACGGTGAGACAGATACCATTTAGCGCGACAGATTCCCCGATTTCCAGGGCGCTGCTAAAGGGGGCCGTCACGGACAACCTCACGGATACCCCATCTTTTTCGTGGTTGTACCGTGTGATGCGGCCCACGGCTTCTACAAGACCTGTAAACATTTTACGTCAATCCTTTCAAGGGGCGCGGTTCCTCTTGGAGCCAAGCCCGGATCATCAAATCCGGCCCATAGCGTTTGCACTCGACAATTTCGGCTTGGATGCTTGGGCTGAGAGTGCCGTCGACCATGGATAAACCGGTATTTCCCACAAATAAAGGAGAAACAAACCCGAACCACTGGTCCGCGAGTCCCGCTTGGAGAAACGCGCCATGAATCGTGGCACCGCCCTCCACCAGTACGGATAAGACCTGGCGTGCCCCCAGATCCTCCATGACACCCGTGAGGGGAACCCGGCCCGAGGCGTCGGCGGGGAGACGAATCACCTCGCCGCCCACCGAAAATATTTCACGCTCCCATTCGATGGATGCGGCCTCTGTGGTGTAGAGCAACGTGGGTGCCTTGGATTCTGTGTGGAACAGAGCAGCTTGGCTTGACGTGCGTCCTTGACTATCCAACACCACACGCACCGGATCGCGCCCGATTCCCTGGCCACGGTAAGTTAAGACCGGATCATCAATGGCAAGGGTCTTGACCCCGACCAAAATGGCGTCATGGGCGCGTCGGAGATCATGAACCGCCTTAAGGGATTCTTTACTGGATACGTATCGGTCACGCGGTTCCCAACCTGAAATCTTACCGTCGAGGCTCAAAGCTACTTTGAGGGTCACCATGGGTCTCGCACGAAGACTCCAGGTAATGAATGGGCGATTTAAACTGCGCGCTTCAGCCTCTAATGTACCGACGGTCACGGTGATGCCGTGGTCCCGCAAGTAGTCGATGCCGCCTCCGGGTACTTTCGGATTAGGGTCGATCATCGCCACGTGCACCGCTTGGATTCCGGCCTTGACGATAGCTTCGCTGCATGGCGGGGTTCTGCCCTGGTGGTTACAGGGTTCTAGCGTCACATAAAGGGATCCTCCTGCAGCGGCGGCGCCCGCTTGGCGCAAGGCATACACTTCAGCATGGGCCCCCCCTGCACGCCGATGATACCCTTGACCCACCACCGTACCCTCCCGATCGACAACGATAGCACCAACCATTGGATTAGGGGAGGTCGTGAATCGACCGCGGTATGCAAGTTGTATGGCACGTTCCATCAGCCTGGACAATGAAAAAATCCCCTTTCCGGGGATAGCGAGAAAAAGGCAGGACCGCATTCGCGGGCCACTTCCACACCTTCTCTCATCCAGACTGTACTGTCGGCGCCGGATTCTCACCGGACTCCTGCCCTTTGTGGGCTCGCGGGCTCCTCTTTCGAGATCACCGCCGGTCGGGAATTAGGATCCAGGGATCCCTCACCACGCCCCGAAGGTTAAACAGATTGATTTCATAGTTATTGTACGAAAACGATGAGATTCCGTCAAATATCCGTGATGGAGAGGGTTTCATAGAATCGAACCAAGACGCAATGGATGGAAGGAAGATAAGCAGATGATCCAGAACCGAACGTCACGACGAAGACCACCCCAGGATCCATCGGGTGGCCTTCGTCGTGATCGTTATGGGTTATGAAGGATCTGGACCGTTAATCCCTTTTTGGGCTTGCATCTCGGCTTTTAGTTTTTGGAGCTCATCCTGCACCGCGCTACTAGATTTCGCGGCATCGAGTTGTTGGCGAATGCTATCCGTGGAACTCGACCCGGGCAAGGCAGAAAAGTCGGGGTTGGCCTCAAGCTCACCAATGGCGGAGGCTTTGGCCTGCATATTAGAAATCTTATCCTGGGCGCGTTGTAAAGCTCCACTGATGTCGCCTGCGTGTTGGGTGATCCCGGTTAATGTGCTTCCGACCTGGACTTCGGCCTTGGCAGCAGAATATTGAGCTTTCATCACTTCCTTTTGAGTTCGGAAGGATTCGATTTGTGCCTCTAATTTATGTTGGGTTTGGGTTAACTTATCTTCTTCGGCTTGGGTTTCTTGGACGTGCTGTTGCATGTCGTGGATTTGTCCCTCAAGCGTGGTTTTCATCGATAGGGCTTCTTGAGCCAGATCGTCGCGGCCGGACTGCACCGCATCTCGGGCGTCTTGATCATACTGCTGAGATTTTTTTTGCAGCGTGGTGGCTTGCATCTCGAGTTGTTTCTTGGCGGTCGCCACTTCGAGGATATGACGGCGAGTTTCTTGTAAGGCATCTTGCATTTGCTGAAACGAATATTCTACGGTTTCGGTAGGGTCTTCCATGGCGTCGAGCGCCTTATTAGCTTTGGCGCCCAGAATGCCCTTGACGCGATCTACTAATCCTGCCATGATTCTTACCTCCTTCATGTTTAAGAGACTACTGGTAGTATAACGGATTTAGAGATCGGCGGCCTTATGAGATTAACATCACAGGGACTAGAGTCCCCTTTTTCGATGGGCCATGGTTCTCGCGGATCACCATCAAGCCTGACGCTGACAACCAGGAGGTTTGGATGGCAGAGCCTTGGTCAGGGTTGGCGGTCACGCCTACGACACCTTCTTGGTTTTTGATTTGGCAACGCACATAGTGGCGGCGGTCACTGATTTCGTCGAAGTCGTCGAGAAGCGGTAGGGGTACCACGAGGCGAGCCCATTCGGTATCGCCCTGCCATTGGCGAATAAATGGTCGGACAAATAGCTCAAAGGTGACCAATGCCGATACGGGATTTCCAGGCAGCCCGAAGAGGGGCGTGCCCCGATAATGGCCAAAGGTCATGGGTTTTCCCGGCTTCATGTTGACGCGCCAGAAATCCTGGGTACCATGTGCGTCTAGGGCTTGCTTGACGAAATCAAAATCACCGACCGAGACTCCACCCGAGGTTAATATGACGTCATATTGAGCCGCTTGATCTAATGTCTCGATGATGGCGGCTAAGTCGTCTCTGGTGTGAGGAAGGAGGATCGGCGACCCTCCCGCGCTGCGAACCGCCGCGTAAAGTGCGTAGGCATTAGAGTTGCGGATTTGACCGGGCAACGGCGTTTGATCCACATCGATAAGTTCATCGCCAGTTGAAATAATAGCAATTCGAGGCTCGCGGTACACGCTAACCAGGTTCTTGCCGAGGGTGGCTAAAATTCCGGTGATAGCGGGTGTGATACGGGACCCGGCTCGAAGAATGGGGGCACCGTTCGGGATATCACTCCCTTTTCGCCTAATGTTTAGGCCTTTGGAAACGGGACGGGTGACCAAGATCACATCATTGTCCGTGGGGTCGGCCATGGTCCATTCGCTTTGCACCACGGCGTCCGCATCCTCCGGAATCGGGGCTCCGGTCATAATTCGATAGCACTGGAAAGGAGTAATTCCCATAGCCGGGAGGGGGTGTCCGGCAGCACTGGTACCCACAATTTGGAGTCGAATCGGGTGCTCCGGTGTCGGTGATGAGAGAATGTCTGACCGCACCGCATAACCGTCCATGGCACTATTGTCGAAGGGCGGCACATCTAAATCGGCATGTATCGGTTCACCCAATACACGGTAAAGCCCGTCCGCGATCGGTATCACTTCGGTTGACAGGGTTCTTTTGGCTAAGCTTTTCAAGATTCGAGCCTGAGCTTCTTCAACAGCAATCATGGGGGTGGCCTCGTACTCTTCTTTTTAAAGAAATTATAACAGACTCAGATAGGCCCGGCGAGAAAAATGGCGTGCCATTGCGGGACTATCCGCCGTCAAATTGGGAGCAGGTTCATTGATGCGTGATAAAGAACGAACGATTTCATTGGACATAGTAAAGACTCCTCACCTGATATTTTTGGTACCCGGGCGTTATAAGCTCCGGGTACCCAGAGAAATCTTTACCCTAGCGATGATTGTGCTAGCATAAGGAGGGGTTACGTCTGAGGAGGATTTCGCCGTGAAGCAACTTTTGGCCATTGACGTGGGGAATACCCATATAAAGATCGGTCTGTACCAAGATGGGGATTGGCAGCACGAATGGCGGATGTCGACCGACGTCAAGCGGACTGCAGACGAATACCGCCAATTTTTAAGAGGATTTTTAGAAGAAGCCGGTGTCGATTTGGTGGATCGGACGGTCATTGCCTCCGTGGTGCCTTTGCTGACCCCTTCATTCATCCGTGTGGCGGAAACCTTATCCCGAACGATCCCACTTGAAGTCATACCACCGGGTTACGGCCTCGAAGTGGCCTATCAACCGGCAGAGAGTCTTGGCGCAGACCGGTTTGTCAATGCCTTGGCGGCGTGGCACAAAGTGCATGATAATGTGGTCGTGGTCGATGTGGGAACGACGGCAACCATCGACGCGGTATCTCGACCGGGAGTCTTTTTAGGGGGGAGTATTGCGCCGGGCCCCCACTTTTTAGCAAACGCCTTGGCAGAAGGCACCGCGCGCCTTCCGTTGATTCCCCCAAACATACCCGATCTCCTGATTGGTCAGTCGACCCAACAAGCCATTATGATTGGGGTAGGGCACGGGTTCATTGGCATGGTTAATGAACTGGTCGTACGCACGTGGCAGATGTTGGGGCATCAAGCGCCGGTCATTCTAACCGGCGGGTGGGCGCGTCGGATCCAATCTCAATTGAAGTTTTCCACGCAACTAGAACCGATGTTGACGCTCGAAGGACTGCGGCACGCCGCAGATTACGCCCTGTCGCGTGAGGCTTCTAACTAAAAACTCTGGCGGTTCTCCGGCACTGGCATAGAATACAGCGAGGTGATGCCGGATGCAACCAGACCAATTATCTAAGGATTTTTGGCAACTCATTGAGAATCGTTACCCCGGCACTGCCCTTTGGTGGAATCGTGACGTTTCAGGTAGCTGGTGGCCAGAATGGGATGAAGCTGCCTTTCAACGGGAAATGCAGCGATGGTTAGCGCTAGCGGCTGCGGCCGGGTCCTTGCCGGAGGGGGTAGAGCCCCATAGTTGGGCCCGGTATGCCCGTCTAGCGGCTGGTCGCTTACGTGGTGAGGTATGGCGTCGTGCGGATGCCCCGTTAAGTCATGCGCGGCACGGACTGGAAGCCCTGAGAATTATCGGAGATGACAGGAGATTCTTCCAGGCCTTACTCGACCTACCGGACTGGTTGCACGGGATTTCAGGGATTATGGCAGGAGATTTTTGGACGACCATCGAATTATCCAGGGAAGCGCATGCCCTGATAAAAGGCGTCTGCATGACCCCGGCGCCGACGGGAATGGATAGCTTGCGCTGGGCTGTGGCGATGGATGAGGTCAAATCTGCCATCCAGGCCTATGTTCAAACGGTTAAGCAGCATTCCTATGGGACAGTGACCGTAGTGCCGTGGATTGCAAGCGCCCATGTGGACGTGATGCGTTGGCGACGTCGTCGTAAACAGTTTGACGACCAACAGGGTGGTCCATCCTTCTTGCATGCTCGCGGTAAGGATTTGGTTCAGCGGATGCCATTTCACTCGCAATGCCACATGAAAAGTCTTGGGTGGCTCACGTCGAGAAGCTATACGCGATGGCTTTGCACGGGACCGCCCACCGTCTATTACGGTCCCACTTCCAGCACTACCCTCGTCCTGAATTCCATTTTGACGGAATGGAAACGACGAGCCCGGCATATCGACGCGTTAACTTGGGCCATTGCCGAGCCTATGTGGATGGAGGCAGGACTCTGGCGCGCAGCTAAACGTCTGGCCGAGGAACCCGAGTACGGTTTTGTGGAACTGGAGAACGTCGTGGCTTACTGGACGCGTAACCAAGAAGCAATAGCGCTCGCTGACGCGTGGTTATGGCTGGAATTGGGCGAACCGGAGCAGGTCGCTCGATGGCTGGAGCGGTTCCTATGCCAGCGCGACGCTTGGAGTATGGTCCCCTATCTGAAAAATAACCCGGGTCGGGCGCTCATCAGTCTTCAAAATTACGAACGGTGGGACGATTATTCAGAAAGGCCTTGGATGGGGTGGGATTGGGGGCCTATTGCCCCGGAAGTGCTCGGACAAGGTCACGGTACGACGAGGGTGAGACCGAGACGAATCGAGGGAGACCCTTAATGAAAATATGGATGAGGGAGCCACGCCATGCATACGGAAGACACCGTTAAAAGGAGTCAAGAACAGCTAGAGATTTCCGCCATCCTCGATCAGGTCGAGCATTGGGTTACCGGCAAACGCACTCAAGCACAATGGACCCTCGTGGCCATTTTAGCCGGCGGGCACGTGCTATTGAACGACGTCCCAGGGGTAGCCAAGACACGCTTGGCCAAAGTGATGTCGTTATTGCTCGGGATGTCGTTTGCACGTATTCAAGGAACCCCGGACTTGTTGCCGAGCGAGGTTACGGGGGGGGCGATTTACGATCCCGAGTCTCGGAGTCTACGGTTTCGCCCCGGACCGATATTTCATCATATCGTCTTGTTTGACGAAATTAACCGAGCGACGCCGCGGACTCAGGCGGCCCTTTTAGAAAGCATGGAAGAACGGCAGGTGTCGGCAGACGGGGAGACGCATGCCACTCCGGAGCCATTTTTAGTCATGGCTACGGAAAATCCCATTGAAATGGAAGGAACCTTCCCACTTCCGGAAGCGCAATTGGATCGGTTCTTGTTGTCCTTTGGACTGGGTTATCCAGATGAAACCGAAGAACTCACATTGGTTCGTCGCTTTAGCCATCGCGACTCTCTAAGCGAGATCGAAGCGCTATGGGATCGGCAGACCATTTTGCGATTGATAAGACGCACGGAGGAGGTTCGCCTGGACGAGTCTGTTCTCCACTACTTGGTCAGCATTGTCCGTGAAACCCGAAAGGACCCCTTGATCCGCTTGGGTGCGTCACCGCGAGCGGCTGTCCAATATGCGCGGGCAGCCCGGGCGTATGCGCTCATCCAAGGGCGTGACTATGTGATCCCGGATGATGTTCAAGCTCTTGCCGAACCCCTGTTGGCCCATCGCCTGATCATAGGTGCGGAGGCTTCAGTGGGGGGGGAACGGGCGCAGCAGGTGCTAGAAAGCCTCTTGGCGCGAATCCCAGCGCCGGTTGAAATAACGTGATGACCTCGCAGTTGTGGAAAAGCACGGGTTTATCCGTGTTGGCCATCCTCATTTGTTTGACGGGGATTATTGTCGGAAAGTTTCTCTTGGTGCTCCTCGGGATCTTTCTCATTGTCCTATTGGCCACGGTAGAGTGGATGACGGGGCGCACCCTGACTTTTATCGGGGTAGACCATTCGGTGGCCCATCGCATCATCGAAATCGGGGAAACCGTGACGGCAGAAATGGTCGTGGAAAATCGGATGCCTTGGCCCATAACAAAGGTATCGTGGGAGAATAGCCTACCCCAAGCGGTGACGGTTAAGGGACCTGGGCGCGTGGTGCTTAATGCCCCAACCCACCGCCAAATCCTATCGGGGAGTCTTCATGTCGGGGCAAATGAGCGCGTACGGGTGCAGTATCAATTGACGGGTCATGCGAGAGGGCGTTGGATGATTGGACCGGCCGCCCTCTGGTTTGGGGATGTTTTTGGCTTCACTCGGTTATATCGCGATATGCCCGAACAGATGTATTTAACGGTGTGGCCAAAACGATACCCGATAGCAAAGAAGTTCGTGACGCGTACCCTATTGGAAGGCCCCTTAAGGGGGCTCCCTTGGGATTATCCAGAACCGTACAAGGTTAAGGGTATCCGACCCTATGTGCCAGGGGACCCGGTTCGCCAAATTCATCCCTATGCCTCCGCTCGCGCGGGAGGACTCATGGTTAAAGAACTGGAAACGGTACAAGATCGCCACATTGAAGTGGTTTTGCATCCGCTCACTAACCAAGAGCATTGGATGGGCATTGACACCGCCTTATTGGAAGGCGTCATTAGCCTTGCGGCTTCCGTGATTGAGGCGGCGATGAGAGCAGGAATTGACGTAGGGCTGACCATGAGCGCCTCATTATCGGGGTATCCTTATGGTTATTCGCACCGACCGAGCCATAGCCAGGAGTCTTTGTCGGAATATCTAACTGCCTTAAGTTGGTTACAACCGTCAGGGGCCATCCACCAACTCATCGTCGCGCGAATGGGAGACTTGATGCGCCGTTTGACGCCGCAGTCGGTCGTGGTCTTAATTCTCGCCCGATGGGATGATGCCCTGGATCCTATTCTGGCCCAACTACGATACCGGGGAACTCGCGTCGTGATCATGACCAATGGCGACTTAGGGGACGCAGTCAAGACGGCCTATCCGGATTTATTGACGTGGCGTGAAGGGCGGCTCCTCCATGCGTAATTGGCATATACCGGTTCAACTGGGAGACGTCGCGGCATGGGCCTTGGATCTACTCTGGATGATGATCTTGGTGGGAATTGCGATGCCTCACCGGTGGGTCGTGGTCGCGATTTTAGTCGGTATGGGATACCTGTTGCATCGCCTCGGCCGATGGCCGATTTGGGTATCGGTCCTGTTGACGGTGATTTTCTCGGTCGTGGGGTATGCCATTTCGCCTGAAATATTGACCATCGCTCTGGTGGTGCTCGGAATCTTGTGGGGATATCTGGCCCAGGTACAAACACCGCAACGAACGATGACGTGGGCCCTTGTCATTGCCATGGCTGAGGCGATATATCGTGGCAATTTTTGGTGGGTGCCCTGGATAGTGTTGATGGTGGGCCTAATGGGGTTCACCTTGAAATCTTCACGGGAGGGCTCCACCCCTCGCGTGCACGGCGTTGTCGCGAGTCTTACGGGTCTCGTAGCACTGGTCATCGCGGGCGCTGTTGCGGGGATTTTATGGCTAATTCCGTGGGTCTGGATTGTGCAAAATACAGTGGGTAGAGTGGCAGCGGGTTTGGTGAGCCTCGTGCCACTGCTTCATATCCATCCTCGCCACCCGAAAAAAAGCGCACCGATCCAAGGACATTTACCGAAGGCGCTACACGCCGCCAATCACACGGAACCCGTCATCATTGGGGTGCTTTTGGTCATGTTGGTGATGGGGTTGATATGGTTTCTTTGGAAGCTCCTGCGCCAGGTCGACGTCGAACAAGACCATGGGGAAGAAACAGAATCCTTTATCATCCGTGAACATCTTGCGGGAATGCCATCTTCCCTTCCATTTTTTGAAAGAGCGCTCTTATCCCCCGTACGTCAAGTGGTGCACCGACGCTTACGCCGTCTACGAGGCAAGCCTCACGCACGACATCGGGGAGAGACCTTACGCCAGTGGGCGAGGCGTGTTTACGGAAAGGAGTTTGAGGCGATTACGGCCTATGAGGGAGTACGATACGGAAATGTACCCGATACGGAGACTTTAGCGAAAAAAGTAGAGAAGAATTGGTCAGAGCAAAATGTGATAGAATAGGTGGACACTTTTTGAGATGGGGGTGAACTCTTTGCAGATAGGCACGATTACCATCGATCCGCCCCTCATGTTGGCTCCAATGGCCGGCGTGTCCAATCGTGCGTTTCGTGCGTTGGCGCGTAAACAAGGAGCAAGTCTCTGCGTGACCGAAATGGTTAATGCCAACGCGTTGCTGCATAAGAGCGCCAAGAGCTATTGGTTAATGGAACTGGATCCTGGTGAACGCCCGGTTGGCATTCAGATAGCGGGTTCGGATCCGGAGACCATGGCGGCCGCAGCGGTTGCTGCTCTTGCACACGGAGCCGATCTCATCGATATCAACATGGGGTGCCCGGTTTCTAAAGTGGTGAAAAACGGTGATGGATCTGCCTTGTTGAATGATTATGATACCGCTCTTAAGGTTGTAGAAGCGGTGGTGGGGGCCGTGAAGATTCCGGTCACGGTCAAAATGCGAGCCGGATGGGACCATCAGTCGATTACGGCGCCTGGCCTGGCCGAAGCGTTTGAGCGTGCCGGCGTTAAAGCGATTGGGTTGCACGCGCGCACTCGAGACGATCAGTATATGCGGCCTGCCCGATGGGAGTATATTCGATCGGTGAAAGAGCGCGTTTCGATACCGGTGATTGGGAATGGGGATGTGTACACGCCGGAGGATGCCCGACGCATGATGGAAGAGACGGGTGCCGATGGGGTCATGATCGGTCGCGCCTCGTTTGGAGATCCCTGGATCTTTCAACGGATCACCCATTTTTGGGAACATGGAGAGCATCTTTTGCCGCCATCGGCTATAGAGCGCGCGCAAATGGCTTCCTGGCACGTACGACGTATGGTGGAGATTAAAGGGGAGGCCGTGGGGATCGCCGAGATGCGTAAGCAGCTATCATGGTATCTTAAGGGGACGCCGGATTCGGCTGATTATCGGGCCAAATGTACCAAAATTAAAACGGAGGCGGATGCGGAAAGCCTAATTGGGGCATGGCTTCATCATGCTCGAGATGAGTCTTTGACGTGGGGTTAATTCGTGTAGGCGAGAAGATGATTAGCGTCGAGCGGCTTTTCGGGCTGATTGAGGATATGTTACGATACCGGGCGCTCGGTTCCTCGCAAGTGGACGTAGCTCGAAAATTCAACGTGGATCGATCCTTTGTTTCTCGCCTCGAAACCCTAGGAGAAATCCGCAAGGGTCGATCCGTGGCGCTTATCGGATTTCCCGTGGCGAATACTGAAGAAGTTCAACGTCTGTGCCAAAATGCCGGAGTGGATTACTGCTGGGTCATGACGGAGCGCGAGCGCCGGGATTTTGCGGAGAATCTAACCGGAGTGGAGTTGGTCAATCAGATCATGCGCGTGGCGGCCGAGTTGCGGACCTACGACGTGGTGATCTTGTTGGCGTCGAATGCACGGGTTCGATTGATGGAGGCGCTCCTCGATGTGAGAACGGTCGTGCCAATGATTTTGGGAGAAACACCCCTTTTGCAAGATGTCCACGTCAAGACCGATCAACTCTTGGAATTAATCGATGCGATAAAGTTAGCAGGAGAAGATTGAACGGTGTCGAATTGAAAGAGACAATAAACACGGATCGAATTGGGTAGGGCATATCAAACCCAATCGGTGCGTACCATGATGCAGCGAAGCATCGAGAAAGAGGGGAAGTACGGTTGAGTGACAAGGAACTGTTAGTCTCTCCAGAAGGTTTACGCAAACTAGAAGCCGAGCTTGAGCATTTGAAAACGGTTAAGCGCCGCGATGTGGCCGAACGAATTAAAACCGCTCGTGAATTCGGAGATATTTCGGAAAATTCGGAATATGAAGATGCCAAGAATGAACAGGCATTTACGGAAGGGCGCATTCAGAGCATTGAGAAAATGCTTCGACAAGCCCGCGTGGTGGACAGTGACGGGGAGGATCCCAACGTTGTGCACATTGGTTCTCATGTGCTGGTCAAAGACTTCGATGAAAACGTCGAGGAGGAGTACGAGATCGTGGGCGCCACGGAGGCCGAACCGTTGAAAAACCGGATCTCAAACGAATCACCGGTCGGGAAGGCGTTAATGGGGACCGTGGTCGGGCAAACTGTAGAAGTCACGGCGCCGGTTGGGAAGATTCATCTTGAGGTGCTAAAAGTCTGGTAACGGTGTTGGAGGAATTGGGTTGGCAGAAGATACGCGGTCTATACGGATAGAAAAATGGGAACGCCTGAAAGCTGTCGGCAGGAACCCTTTCGCGGTACGCACGTATGAAGTCACAGTCCATAGCGATGACCTCGTGGCAGAGTATCAACGTTACGAGGGTTTGGAAGTCAGCATGGCGGGTCGGGTTATGGCGGTTCGCCGTCACGGGCGTGCCTTATTTTTAGATTTGCGGGATGGGCAGGGTCGGATTCAATGCCATTGTCGCGAAGACCTACTCGGTGATGCTTTTGCCCTCCTCGATCATTTGGATCTGGGAGACTTTTTAGGGGTCCGCGGTACGGTGTTTAAGACGCGTCGCGGCGAAATCAGCATCGAAGTTGGAGATTTTCAGTTTTTGGCTAAAAGCCTTCGCGATCTTCCGGCAAAATGGCATGGGTTAAAGGACGTTGACCTAAGATACCGACACCGCTATTTGGACCTCTTAGCAAACCCTGAGGTGTCCAAGACTTTTCGTACGCGAGCCCAGGTCTTGCAATATATTCGTCATTTTCTGTATGAGAGACGTTTTATGGAGGTTGAAACCCCAGTTTTGCAGCCGATCGCGGGGGGAACCGAGGCCAAGCCTTTCCAGACCCATCATAACGCCTTGGACATGCCCTTGTATTTGCGCATAGCCATGGAGTTGCACCTTAAACGGTTACTAGTAGGGGGATTTGACCGGGTCTACGAGATTGGTCGGGTGTTTCGCAACGAAGGGATTTCGACCCGACATAACCCGGAATTTACCATGTTGGAACTCTATCAAGCCTACACCGATTATGAGGGTATCATGGAATTGGTGGAATCGATGCTGTCCGGGATGGTTCAATCGCTACAGGGATCGTATCAATTGACATACCAAGGGGAGACCATCGATTTCACGCCGCCATTTGCGCGGGTGGATATGGTGGAGCGACTGTTTGAGAAGACGGGGGTCCACTGGGCGGAGATTCGCACCACAAGGGATGCTCACGACTTGGCTAAGGCGCGCCACATCTCCGTGGATTCGAAGCTGGAGCGGGCCCAAGTGATGGACAAGATCATTGGCGTCGTGGTGGAACCTGACTTGATTCAGCCGACGTTCCTCTGGCATCATCCAGTAGACATATCCCCCTTAGCCAAACGCGACCCACACCACCCAGAGTTGACAGAACGGTTCGAACTCTTTGTCGCTGGACGGGAGTTGGCGAACGCATTCTCCGAATTGAACGACCCTATTGACCAACGGGAACGATTCATGGTGCAGCAAGAGCAACGACGGGATGGCAATGATGAGGTGCCGTTATTGGACGAAGATTTCTTACGAGCGTTAGAGCATGGCATGCCACCGACCGGGGGACTTGGAGTGGGGATTGACCGGCTTCTCATGCTATTGACTGATAGCGCGTCGATCCGTGATGTCATCATGTTTCCTACCATGCGCCCCGAAGTGCACGAAGAGACCGAATTTGAATAACGGGTTGGGGGCGAATGATGAAACGGGTCGTTAGTGTAAGTTTGGGGACCTCGCAGCGTGACCATACGGCGTCGATACGAATTTTCGGGGAAGACGTACACATAGAACGGCTCGGGATGGATGGCGATCTCGAACGGGCTCGGCGCACGATCCAGGATCTCGATGGAAAAGTGGATGCTATTGGACTTGGCGGTATCGATCGATATTTGGTTGTGAACCAAATTCGTTATGAAATTCGGGATGCCCGATATTTAGTCGACGCGGCGTCACAGACTCCTGTAGTCGATGGGAGTGGTCTAAAAGATACCTGGGAGCGCTGGGTTGTCGAGGACCAGATTGCAAAGGGCGTGTTGCGACCAGCTATGACGGTGCTCATGGTCTCGGCTTTAGACCGATTTGGCATGGCAGAGACGTTCTATCGGTACGGGTTCTCGGTACTGGCTGGAGATTTGATTTTCGGTAGTCATATTAACTATCCGATTGAATCCTTAGACGAGCTCATTGAATTGGGCAGAAAACTTCTGCCCGAAATGGTGAAATTGCCGTTTACGCAGCTCTATCCGACGGGAGCCCTACAAACCGCAGCGCCCGACGACCGGTATTATGAATATTTCTCGAACACGGACATCATTGCGGGGGACTTTCACTTTATTCGACGGTATGCTCCCGAGAAGTTGGATCAGAAAGTGATCGTGACCAATACCACCACGGAATTGGATCGTGATGAACTTCGAGGTCGAGGGGTTCGAGAGATTGTCACCACGACCCCGGTCATCGCTGGCAGAACCTTTGGGACCAACGTGATGGAGGCACTGTTAGTGGCGGTGACGGATATATTGCCGTGGGACGAGGCCTGGTCGGAGGTCGTGCAAAAGGCTCGAATAGAGCTCGCGGGGTAAGTAGTAGCTAGGAGGTTATGCTTCGATGAATGAGGTCCTATCGGTTCTTCAGGACTTTGCCCAACAATGCAATCACAATGAGCGGCTGCGAAAAATGAATCGGGATTGGTCACGTCTTGTGGAACTGTTAGCGACCGATACGGGTGTTACGTATTGGTTGCGCAGTGATCAAGGACAAATCACGGCGGGAGTTGGGGAAATCGGCGGCGTGGACTTGAAAATTTTGGCTGCAGAGGACGTGCTACGGGATGTTTTTTCTGGGGTGATGACGCCAACGGAGCCCTATAACGCAGGAGATCTTTTGGTTAAAGGGCACCAGGACGACTTGATGCGACTCGATATCATTACGCTTTTGATCTGGGGGGAATGAAATGGCCGCGTCCACGCCCGATTTTAAGCGAGTGTTGCCTCTGCGCACCGCGGTATCCACGAGTGCAGGTCTTGCCTCGGCCGCCATTAACTTTCTTGCTTGTGTAGAAATTGCGGAGTATGCCGGAGGAAATTCCGCTTGGCTGGCCCTATTAGTTGCCGGCGTTTTGATTTTGTTTGCAGGGGCTAACTTTTCGGAATTGAATGGCATGTACCCATCATCGGCGGCGATTCGCGTATGGACGCGACGTGGGCTGAACGACACGTGGTCGTTGGTCATGAGTCTTGTCTACGCGACGACGGTAACGTTTGTGATTGCCGCCGATGCGTTCGTCTTGGGTCATGTGTTTCAAGCAGCACTTCCTCAAATTCCCGGTTTAATCTGGATCGTCGTCTTGTTGGCGATAGTCACGGCCATCAACTTACGGGGAATTCGGATTGCAGGGATCGTGCAAGACGCCAATGGATTTTTTCTTTTGGCGACGTTAGTAATTTTTTCATTGATCGTCCTGTTACACGCGCATACCCCGTTACTGCTCCCTCGTTTGTTTCATTTGGGACCTAATTGGTTTCAAGCCGTGGCGGTTGGCGTGTTCATCTATGTGGGTTTCGAATGGGTTACTCCTCTTGCGGAAGAATTTGAGGATTCTCGCATGATTCCGCGGGGCATGTTTATCGCACTGGGCCTGATCGCGGTGGGTTTTGGATTATTTAGTTTGGCTCTCACGGTAGTCTTTCCTAATGCAGCGGTGCTTAAGCATAGTTTAGTGCCGCAGTTGGTCGTTGGAATGCGGGCATTGGGTCCTCTGGGTTTTTGGTGGATGGTGGTGGTGAGTCTTACGACCGCCATGACAACCTTTAACGGGGGGATGGCGACCGCTTCCCGCTTTGTGTATGCACTGGCCCGGGAACGGGTTTTGCCGGCAAAAGTGGGCCGCCTCAACGCGTTTTTAGTACCCCAAACCGCGCTCTTGATACTGGCCGCAGCTTCCTTAGGGCTAGCCATTATTGTCTATCTCACGGGTCAGTATATGTTTCTTATTAATGCCGGAGCTGCCGTGGAATCTTTCATGTATGCCGCAACCGCTATTGTGGTATGGAACTTGCGTCGTCGTGAGCCGAGAACGGCCCGTCCTTTTCGTAGTTGGGGAGTGCCGGCTATGTCGTGGCTCATGGCCGTGATATTTACGCTTTTAGGCATTGGATCAATGTTGGCACCATCGGGTGAACATGGATTCCCCGGCCCCTTGGTCTTTTTGACCTTGTTAACCGTGGGAGCCTACCTCTACGTACGGCACGTGGTACCGAAATTAAGAGCAGCCAGACGGCCGATAAAACGCGTGGTCCCAAAGCTTTAAACCATCCGCACAAACCGTAGGTGGACCCGGGTGCCTAGATCCGACGACTCGACATCGAGCGTGCCTCCCTGAGCGATCATTAAGGCACGGGCAATGCTTAAACCAAGACCGGTGCCGGCCGTTCCGCGCGAGGTCTCTCCTCGATAAAAACGCTCAAAAAGGTGGGGTATGTCGTTCGCCCGAATTCCGGGACCCTGATCGATGACCACCAGGTCGGTGAACTCGTCTGTAGAGTCCACTTTGATGGTAACCGGAGAATCGGGGCTGGCGGCGTACTTGAGGGCATTCTCAAGAACGGACCAGAGAGCCCGTCGCGTGTAGGGTTCAAACCCTAACACGCCATCGCTTAACATACGAGGTGGGGGATCTAGTTCAATGTGGACGTCGGGGCGCAGTGCCCGCGCATCCTCAACGATATCTTCGAGGACGGGAACCAGTTGGAAGCGTTGGAGCTTGGTAAGGAATTGACGATTAGCCTGCTCTAACGTCAATAAGTCACGGACGAGATGCGTCATATCGCCCACGGCGCGGTCCATCGCGGCAAGGGTTTCCTCTTCGAGGGCTGAATCCAGCGTCTCCCAATGCGATAGGATATCAAGATTGCCGCGAATGACTTCAAGTGGCGTGCGTAATTGGTGCGCCGCCTCGGCAAGAAGGGTGCGATCTCGTTCCCACCTGTCGTTAAGAATGGTGATCAGTTGGGAGAACACCAGGGACAACTGAGAAAATTCGTCTCCGGTTTGCGGGGACGGGTTGATAACCGGGTGATAGTCCCGATCCCGGATCATCGTTTGCACCGATTCCGTCATAGATTTGACGGGCTCTAATACGCGTCCTGTAATCCAACGACCTAAAAGAACGCCCACCAGCGCCGCAATGGCGGTAACAATTCCTAGTACCACCAAGAGATCGCCCACAATGTCGAGGTCCGATGAAATCGGCCAATCAATAAGATATTCCTGTGACTTAAAGACCCGGCGCATTTGTAAGGCAGTGACCGGCTGAAAAACTAAAGCGCCCCAATGGGATGTGGGAGGAAGGCTCGCCCCGACGTTCGGTGAGTGGGCGACAATCCGGTGGTGCTCGAGGATCCAAATGTGGGGATCGAGCGGCCGCGTATATTCTTGGAGCAAGGCACTTTGAGTCCTTCCATGTGCGGCGGTGAGACCTTCATAGACGACGAAAGCATCACTTTGTGCCGCGTCGAAGAGATGGATGCTGACCGCTATCAGGGTGACAACTGCCAACACGATGATGAGGATGACGATAGCGCTGATGGTTTGGCCTGTAAGTCGACTCCGAAGACTTGAGGATCGTCTCATACCTGGTATCCTTCGGATCTGAGGCAATAGCCAACCCCACGGACCGTATGGATGAGAGGGGGGCAGCCTGCCGCATCAAGTTTTTGCCGGAGATAACCCACGTAGACATCTACAATATTTGAAGTGCCGACGTACCCCCAACCCCAGACTTGGTCCAAGACCATATCCCGGGTGAGGGTGATATCTAAGTTACTCATGAGGTAATGGAGGAGGTCGAATTCGCGGCGGGTCAACTCCACGATAACCTGGTCGACCGTAACGGAGTGTCGCGATACGGATAACTCTAATGGGCCAACCCGACAGGTCTCCTGTGGCATGGAGACGGTCGGCTGTCGACGTGATAAGGCGCGAATACGTGCGAGGAGTTCTGTGGTCGCAAACGGTTTCGTCAAGTAATCATCGGCGCCGGCATCAAGCCCTCGGACCCGTTCACCAACGGTGTCACGCGCGGTTAACATCAAGATGGGCACGTTGGATACTTGGCGTAAGGACTGGCATACCGTAACGCCGTCTAAATCCGGTAAGGTGAGATCGAGAATCACTACGGCGTAATGTCCGCTAATTGCGTCAGACAGCCCTTCTCGACCCCTGTTACGCCAGTCCACAGTCCAGCCTGCTCGCTTTAGTTCGAGTACAACCAGGCGCGCTACGCGGTCGTCATCTTCAATCACTAGTACACGCACGAGTGAGTTCCTCCCTATCGTTAAGGGTCCAATTTGGAGTGACACGTGAGGGATTGGTGGCCGGGTCCCTTTACGTCCCATTACTTATTTCATTATACAAAATGCGTCTAACTCGGGATGCTCAGGCATATCCTCGTGACGGGGGTGGGGCATGATGGCAACTAAGGCAGGATGGGCACCTCGTCACGAGGCGATTCGACGTCGGCGGCAACGGATGCTCTTTACGATCGGTCTTTTTGTCTTGGCAATGTTGACTCTCGGCAGAGCTCATTGGGTTACCCAATTGGACAAGTCCTTGTTGTCCAGGGCAGAACATCGTATCCACTCGGTGGGCGCTCGGGTGCGCGCGCGGCCTTCTTCGACCACGCTCAAAGCGGCACCGGTAGACGGGTTGCCGGCCGGGATGGTCCTGGGGTATTTCTACGACCCAGGTAACGCGGGCAACGCGGCATCGATGCTTAACCACTATCTTCCCGTTCTAAGCGGGATTATCCCATTTTGGTACACCATCCAGGCTAATGGATCGATCTCGGGTCAAACGAATCCTGCGGTCTTGCGGTTAGCTCAGAAACATAACTTGTGGACCTTTGCCTTAGTGGAAAATATGGCCGGTCAATCGGTGTTTGGGCCTCTGTTAAATAATTCGGTCGCAAGGTCACGAGCGATTGATAACATGCTGACACTGGTAGAAGATAATGGCTACGATGGGATTAACTTGGACTGGGAAGGCATTGCTGCGACGGAGCGGAACGCCTTTACCCAGTTTGTAGCGCAACTATCCACGACATTTCATCGACATGGCTACTACGTGACGTTATCCGTCCCGGCCGAGACCGCCAACCAGCCGGGTAATAGCTGGACTGGTGCTTACAATTATTCTCGGTTGGCCAAAAGTGCCGACCTTTTGATGATTATGGCGTACGACCAGCATTGGGCCGGAGGATCACCTGGTCCTATCGCATCGCCAACTTGGGTTCAATCTGTCCTAAAGTACACGCTGTCGGTGGTGCCACCGAGCAAGGTCGTGTTGGGGATACCCGGTTATGGCTACGATTGGGGTGGTTCAGGAACCACAGCATTATCCTACGGACAGGCTAAAACCTTGGCCAACCAATATGGGAAAAGCACCGGTTCGAATCATTTTGAGTATGTGCAAAATGGTCAAGTTCATTCGGTGTGGTTCGAGAATACCACGTCCTTTTTAAGCAAGATAAAACTGGTCAGCGGTTATGAACTGCGGGGAATTGCCTTGTGGAGGCTAGGCATTGAAGATCCGAAAATTTGGAACTTTCTTCAATAAGATTAAAGAAAAATTTAATGTAGTTTTGGGGTTGTCGAGAGTTGATTGTGGTGCTATGATAGCAAAGCTGTCGCAAGTCACCGACGCCGTACCGACCGTGAAAATGAGTGATGTCA
>JAJYPK010000037.1 GCA_021795465.1 Bacillota bacterium | reverse complement strand
CCCCGGCATGTTGCTGGCGGGATAAGCGGTGGCGAGTCAGGAGGGTCACTCCGAGGGTCTCTCGACCCGCGACGCAGCCATGGTGGTTCCCCCAGAATCTCCGCCCTTTAGGGCGGGGAGGTTCAAAGGATACCGCGAAGGATGTGGCGCGTTGGTACGGATCATTGTGTTCGGGGCGAATGGATTTCTCGGTGCTCATGTATATCGAAAGCTGGTTAAAAGGCATGGGTCCGATGCATTGGTGGTGGGGACGTGCAGTACGCATAGCCAGATGCCCGGATTGATATCTCTCGATGTGATGATGCACGGCGCGGTTCAGGCGCTGCTCCAAGAGGTTAAACCCGATGTGGTGATTTGGTGCGTGAAGGCGCGTGAGGGCCAGGACGAAGTCCGGATTACTCAAGGGGGTTTGTCCACCCTGGTGGATCAGGTGGGCCGTTCATCCCGGATCATTTTTGTCTCGAGCGACGCGGTTTTGCCGGGCAGCTCCGGGCATTATCGGGAAGACACGCCACCTGTTGCTAGTCGAGGAGTTACAGCGCTCGACCACTACATCAATGGGAAAATTGCGGCCGAACGACTCATCGCGGAAGCCAGTAGCAACTTCTGCATTGTGCGCCCAGGTCCCATTTTTGGGACGCGGGTCACAGGAGGATGGGATGACCGGACGCATCGGATGCTGGAGGCGTTAGGCCGCGGAGCCGGGCTCCAACAACCGTGGAATCTAGTCCGAACATATTCTCACGTGCAGGACCTCGCAGACAGTTTATGTGAGCTATCTCAGTCCCAGGTGAACGGGGTGTTGCACGTGGGGGCACCACTACCGACCAGCCACTTCGATTTTGGAAAGGTTCTGGCCCATCGCGCTGGCTACCCGGTCCAATCGGTGCGCGGTTTTGAGATATCACCGGAAGACGCCGCGAAGCGGCATCTTAGACTGGATACATCCATGGACACGCATCGGGCCACTGAATGCTTGCACACGTCATTTAGCAGTGTGCAAGAAGCGTTGTCGAGGGAACCCCTCCTTCTAGAGAAGTATCGACGATAGGGCGGCCAGGCCGGTTTGGATTCCAGCGGCTATCCTTTCCGAGAAAAAGGCCTATCAATACCCAATGTTCTCGCTTAGTTCGTGATGCGGAGCGGTTTGTCCGTCATCGAATCGAGTACCCATAAAATAATGGTGCTTTTCTTAGGCTAATTGCCCCATAATAATAAGGTAAAGGAACGAGGAAAGGATGGTCGGGAGATGGCGATAGTATGGTTACTGGGTGCCTTTCTCATTGGGGCCATTCCCTGGGGATACCTGGTGGCACACTTACATTTTAAGACCGATATCCGCAAGCATGGCAGTCAAAATATTGGGGCCACGAATGTGGCCCGAACTTTAGGCATGAAGGCCGGTCTTTTGGTCCTCCTTTTAGATGCACTGAAGGGTGCTGTCGTCGTCGGCATGACCCAGATCTATTTCAGTCATGTCTTGTGGCTCGTGGGATTATCAGGATTTTTTGCGATTGGGGGGCACGTGTTTACTCCGTTCTTGCGTTTTCGTGGGGGCAAAGGGATCGCGACCGGACTGGGTGCTATTGCGATAATGAGCCCCCAAGCGGCAATCATTGCGGTCCTGGCCTTTGGCGTCTTCGTCGTCGCCACCCGGATTATTTCTTTGGCATCGTTGGCGGGCATTGCGGGGGTGGTGGTATGGATGGCACTGGCCGCGCCTAAGGCCGAGTTTTGGTCATTTGCCGCCCCGGCTATGCTGTTGACGATCTGGGCTCATCGGAAGAACTGGAACCGGTTGGTCAAAGGGCAAGAGCCGAAATTTGGAAAGTCTTGAGACAAAATTTTTAGAGGATCAGGTTTCCAAAAGCCTTTTGATGGGAAAGATATTCCATAGACGAGGAATTATCCCTGAAGGAGGACAATCCATGGAAATCACGCTGAACCAACTGATCGATCAGGCACCTGAGTTGGCGATGATGTTACGTAGTGACATTCGGCAAGGTAAGCTTTCTGCTTCGCGAAAGACCGGAGTAGCTGGGCGACCCTATGTGCTGGATAGCGAGGTGCTCCTAAAGTCGGAGCGGGATGCTTACCGAATGCTGGCGCAACAATTGTTGAATAACCCCGATCGGATCCAATCCCGGCGCTCTACCTCTCCCCGGGAGCAATCGTTCCGTCCCATTCCCACATCGGGAGAAGAGGTCTGGCAACCATTACTCAAGATGCTGGAATCCCAGCACGGGATGTTGCAGCAGATGATTAACGTTTTTTTGCACGAGATGCAACAAAGCCATGAGCGCTATGATCGGCAAAGCCGAGAGATGCAGGAAATTTCCTACAAACTCGGACAGGCCCACCAACAAAGCGAGCGCTTAGAGCGTTTACTAACCGAGCGGATGGGACGGCAGGAACAAGCGTAAAAGGCGGTGAATTTGGCACACTATCTCTCGTGGGGAGGGTGTGCGGTGCCAGACCAACAACTTATTCTCTGTTCGGTCTCGTATTGTCGCGACAACGAACACGGCGAAGAGTGCAGTTTGAATCAAATCGTAGTTCAGAACCTAGTGCCTGGGGGAGAGTCACCGGGGCATCCGTCTATTCCCTTTAAGACATTTTGCGAGGCACATGATCCCAAGTAAGGACTCCAGAACCGGGAGTCCTTACAATTTTGGCAGGTATTGGCCCTTAGGGGTTTAGTTTATGTAAGATTTCCGGTAAGATGGGATAAATATGAAAATAGAGTTCATCTCTATGGGGAGCGGATGAGAAGCGTGCGAGAGTCTAACCAGCACCTGCACTCGATTCGCGTGGTGAAAGAAGCCACAGGTCTAACCGACCGGCGTATTCGCTATTACGAAACGCTAGAGTTGTTGCAGCCTAAACGCACGAGCGGAAATCAACGACTCTATTCGCAACAGGATATTGAACGCTTAAAGCGTATTAAAGAACTTTTGGACAACGGGATTTCACTTAAAGACATCCGCCATCATCTGGAACAAGAAGATGCCGTTATAAGGCGTGGGCACGACGAAGAGGTGGAACGTGATGTAGAGAGCTACTTTCAAGGGAAGTTAATCGCCAGAAAAGACGCGATCAGCCGCGAGTCCCTGTATCCCCTGACAAACCGTGCGGATATCTTGCGGAGGATTCATCGAGATGACGAAAAACCTCACTAATTCATCTGAGGAGGCACGGCGTATTGCAAACCTTTCCCGGAGAACGACTCGAACCCTTATTGAGACATCAAGACATACAAACCAGGGTGCAAAGCTTGGGTAAACGGATTACCCTGGATTATACCGGCAAAGAATTGTTATTGGTCGGGATCCTCAAGGGATCTTTTGTTTTTATGGCCGACCTCATTCGTTCGATTGATTTACCCCTTGCTATCGACTTTATGGCCATGTCCTCTTATGGCGCCGCGACAAAATCCTCAGGGGTGGTGCGCATCTTAAAGGATTTGGAACAAGGAGTCGATGGGCGGCATGTGTTAGTGGTGGAAGACGTGGTTGATACCGGGCTCACGCTAAACTATATATACGGGCACATGCGTTCTCGGGGGGCTGCCAGTGTCAAGATATGCTCGCTCTTGGACAAGCCGAGCCGGCGCCAGGTGGCGGTACCCTTGCATTATAAAGGTTTTGAAATTCCAGATGAGTTTGTCGTCGGCTATGGACTTGATGTGGATGAACGCTATCGAAATTTGCCTGATGTCTCAAGACTCATAAGGGAGTAACGCATGAGTTACGTAATTGTGTTAGATTTTGGTGCCCAATACAATCATCTGATCGCGCGCCGGGTAAGGGAGGCGCGAATCTTCTGTGAGGTGCTGCCGGGCGATACACCTGGCCACGAGATTTTATCGAAAAAACCCGACGCCTTAATTTTATCTGGAGGACCCGCCAGTGTCTTTGCGCCCGATGCCCCATCCATGGACGAATCCTTGCTGTCGCAAGGTATTCCGGTCCTGGGCATTTGTTATGGGATGCAGTTGATGACCCGACTCCTAGGGGGGCAGGTCGAGCCGGCTACGAAACGAGAATATGGGCGCACGTTCATGGAACGTCAAGGAGAGGGTCCGCTCTTACGCAATATCCCAAAAGACTCTACGGTGTGGATGAGTCATGGGGATGCGGTGCTGAGAGAACCTGAAGGATTCCAGGTAATTGCGACGACATCCACCACCCCGATTGCGGCGATGGCCAATCCGACCCGAAATCTATGGGCGGTACAGTACCATCCAGAGGTGCATCATACTCCTGAAGGTCAACAGATGCTGAGGAATTTTCTTTACGACATTGCGCACCTCACACCCGACTGGGATCCGAAGGATCGGGTGGAGGAAGGCGTGCGTCAGATTCAATCGGCAGTGGGTACCGGACGCGCCCTGGTCGCTCTGTCAGGCGGAGTCGATTCGGCGGTTGCGGCCGCGCTGGCGCATCGGGCCATCGGCGATCGGCTCACCGCGGTCTTGATTGATCATGGGTTAATGCGTGAAGGAGAAATTGAAGAGGTGGTGGCGGCGTTTCCCGATTTGGACTTACGCGTCGAACATGCCGATCAACAATTCCTGGAGGCCTTAAATGGGGTTCGTGACCCCGAAGCCAAGCGCAAGATCATTGGCCGCGAGTTTATCCGTGCGTTTGAGAGGGCACGCGAATTAGTCGGACCGGTGGCGCATCTGATCCAAGGCACGGTGTATCCCGACGTGATCGAATCGGGAGGCGGTAAAGGGTCCACGATCAAGTCGCATCATAATGTTGGGGGGATGCCCGAGGATGCGGATTTTACCATTGTCGAACCTTTACGGTGGTTTTTTAAAGATGAAGTGCGTGAACTCGGGACTGCGCTTGGGCTTCCCGATACCATCGTGTGGCGCCAACCATTTCCGGGTCCGGGGTTGGCGGTACGCATTGTCGGCGAAGTGACCCCAGAAGCTCTCATGATGGTGAGGCAGGCCGATCTGATTATTCGCCAAGAGGTTCGACGGGCGGGTCTGGAGAGAGAAATTTGGCAAGCTTTCGCGGTCTTGCTCGACGTCCGCTCGGTTGGGGTGATGGGAGATGGGCGGACTTACGGCAAGCCCATTGTCATCCGGGCCGTCGAAAGTCAAGACGGTATGACCGCGGATTGGGTACGGCTTGGACCCGACCTACTAGAGCGTATGGCGGCCCGTGTTGTGGGGGAGGTCCCCGGCGTGAATCGGGTGGTGTATGACATCACTTCTAAACCCCCGGGAACTATTGAGTGGGAGTAGCAAGGGCGTTATGTCCGAGGCCGTTGACCGATGAGGGCTCTGGTATTCGTGATGGCGGCAAATTCGTGGCTTAAGGCCGCCAACTCTACCTGATGCATCACCTCCGCCGGTATCGTTTGGCCACGGATGTCCGGGGCATCGAAAGTGGCCATGGCATCGGCGACCGCGGTCATATGGAATCCGAGGTTGGCACCCATCCGAATCGTGGTGCTACAACAGTGGACGGTGGTCAATCCGACAACTACGATATCCGTCCAACCGTGGCTGAGAAGAAGGTCCTGCAAACCGGTTCCGATAAAGGCGCTATTGACCGACTTGGTCAGGACCAGTTCACCAGCTCCGGGATGTACGATGTCCTGCAAGGCGCATCCGGGTTGCCCCACTCTGAGTCGCGAATGGGGCTCGTTAGAGTGGTGCTGCACGATAATTCGCGGCAAGTCCGCTTCACGCCACCAACTCAGCAAGGCAGCAATGTTGTCTTCGGCGAATGGATTATTTCGTGGTCCCCAACTGGGATCGCTCCAGGTTTTTTGGAGATCGATGATTAAAAGTACGGGATTGGTCATGGACGGCAAAAGAGTTCCTCCTCGACTTTGTCTATGGCTTGAGACTATCACGACCTGGATGAGGGAAGAAGGAATAGCGATACAATGGCGACGGCTATGGTTTAGATAAAAAGTCCATACTAAACCCATCTGAGACTTCACGCTTCCGAACGATTGGTGTAATATTAACCTATAATGTTCGGAGTTTGAATGCGGAGGGACACTATGATCGATCGATACAGTCGAGCCGAGATGCGAGACTTGTGGTCTCTACAACATCGCTACGACCGATGGTTAGAGGTGGAAATCTTAGCGGTAGAGGCCTGGGAACGGTTGGGGACAATACCCAAAGGGGTGTCCTTACGGCTTCGTCAGGCGACGGTAAGTCCAGAACGGGTGGAACATTGGGAATCCCAATATCATCACGATGTCTTAGCCTTCTTGAGTGCGGTGGGGGAAACGGTGAGCCCCGAAGACGCTAAATATATCCATTATGGCTTGACGTCGACCGATGTGGTAGATACGGCGCTGTCGTCGTTGTTGAATGAAGCTCTTGCCATGATTCATGACGATCTGCTGGCCTTGCGTCAGGCGGTGCGTCGCCTCGCGTTAGCCCACAAGATGACGCCGATTATGGGACGGACCCACGGCATGCATGCCGAGCCAACGAGCTTTGGATTAAAAGCGCTCCTCTGGTGGCTTGAGCTCGGTCGCGACCTGGACCGGCTCCAGGCCGCGAGTTTTCGCATGCGGGTGATGAAAATTTCGGGTGCCGTGGGCAATTATGCTAATATCCCGACGGCCGTGGAAGAGCATGTCGGCGAGGCCCTCGGGCTTTCACCGGCTCCACTGTCGACACAAGTGCTACAACGCGACCGTCACGCCGAGGTGATCATGGTCCTGGCGTTGATTGGCACGACGTTAGACAAGATGGCGACCGAAATCCGTCATCTGCAAAGGAGTGAGGTGGGTGAAGTCGAGGAGCCATTCGCCGTGGGCCAGCGCGGATCGTCCGCCATGCCGCATAAACGTAATCCCGTAAAAGCGGAACAAATTTCTGGGCTGGCTCGCATTCTGCGGGGCTACGTGGTACCGGCGTTAGAAGATGTGCCGCTGTGGCATGAACGCGACATTTCGCATTCCTCGGCAGAACGGGTGATGTTACCGGATGCAACGACCTTGACCGACTATCTATTGACGCAGATGCACCGGATTATCGAGGGGCTTGTCGTCAATCAGGAACGCATGTTGACGAATATTCATTTGTCGGGAGGCCTGGTGTTTTCTCAAAAGGTCCTCTTGGCTCTGGTCGAACACGGCATGACCCGCGAAGCGGCCTATAAATTGGTGCAAGAGCATGCCATGGCGGCCTTAAAGGATCCATCCCAAACCTTCCGGTCACGACTCGAACAGGAGGCCGAGGTCTCTTTGCGGTTACCGGGAGATGCTCTCAGTCAATTATTTGAGATTGGCCCTTATTTGGTCGCGGTGGACGAAATTTATGCACGTAGCGGCATTGAATCCGAGGAGGCCTCAAGATGAGCGCAACGTTATTGTATGAAGGGAAAGCCAAAAAGGTCTTTGCAACCGAGAATCCAAACCAAGTTCGGGTGGAATTTAAGGATGACGCCACCGCGTTTAATGGTCAAAAACGCGGCCAAATCATCGGTAAGGGCGTGATCAACGCCACGGTTTCGGCGCATTTATTTCGCCTCCTCGGTCAACATGATATCGAGACGCATTTCGTTGATGATCCGGTGCCAGGCGAACTCCTCGTGGACCGTCTTCGTATTGTCCCCTTAGAAGTCGTGGTCCGCAATCGCGTAGCGGGATCACTTCAAAAGCGTACCGGACTAGAAGAAGGAACCCCGCTGTCTTTTGCAGTCGTGGAAATGTACTACAAAAGTGATGTCTTGGGGGATCCACTGCTTAACGAGGACCATATCCGAATTCTTCACTTGGCCAGTCCCGATCTGACCGCGCGACTAAAATCAGAAGCGCTCCGCATCAATGACGTTTTGACCCCGTATCTGGCTCCGCGTGGCCTCATTTTAGTGGACTTCAAGTTGGAATTCGGCATGACGGACCAAGGAGTGTTGAAGTTGGGCGACGAAATTTCTCCAGACACCTGCCGTTTATGGGATACAGCGACCGGCAAAAAATTGGATAAGGACCGATTTCGACAAGACTTAGGAACGGTCGAAGAAGCCTACCAAGAGGTCCGCGATCGGATTTTAGCCCGATGACAACATACCGGGCGAGTTTTTACGTGGGACTCAAAGAGGGGGTCCTGGACCCAGCCGGACAAGCCACACTCCAGGTGTTACATCAGATGGGGTTTTCTGCAACCGAGGTCCGCATTGGAAAATGGATTCAGGTGATGATTGATGCCGAAGACGTGGTGAGGGCCCAGGCTATCGCGGAGGAAATGGGTCATCGGATTTTGGCCAACCCGGTAATGGAGACTTTTGACGTGACGGTGACACCCGTATGACAAGGTCCATGGACGCCCAGCGGGAAGTGGGGATCGTGGTCTTTCCAGGATCGAACTGCGATCAGGATACCATAAAGGCCGTCCGCGAACTCGGAGCCACACCGCGTGTTCTGGACTACCGCCTCACCGAACTGCCTCCCCTGGATCGCCTGATTTTGCCGGGTGGGTTTTCGTACGGCGACTATCTGCGCAGTGGGGCTTTGGCGGCAGCGGCTCCTATCATGGATGCGGTGGATGAGGCCGCTCTCTTAGGAATGCCCGTTTTAGGCATTTGCAATGGGTTTCAAATTCTTTGCGAACGGGGCCTCTTGCCCGGGGCTTTATTACCCAATCCGCACGGAACATTTATCAGTCAACTAGAGACGGTTCGGGTGACGGCTGTTCCCAGCGGGTTTTCTGGGCTCGCCGTGGGGGACCACTTGGCGCTTCCTATTGCGCATCATGAAGGGTCCTATCGCATCGCGGAGGGTCAACTCCACGCACTCTTTGAACAAGGACAGGTCTTTTTGCAATATAGTGACCCGGATGGGGCGGTACATGCCTTGACTAATCCTAACGGATCGGTGGCCAACATCGCGGGAATCGCGTCGGGATCGGTCGTGGGGCTGATGCCGCATCCCGAGCGTGCGATGGCGGAATATTTAGGTTCGGCGGACGGTCGTCGTTTCCTCCAGGCCTGGTTCGGACAGAAAGGAAGTCCAGGATGCTAACGTATAAAGATGTGGGGCTATCCGAGGGTGAGTATCAGGAGATCGTGCGACTTTTGGCGCGCACCCCTAACGATCTTGAGCTAGGACTTTTTGGCGCTTTATGGTCCGAACACTGTAGTTACAAGAATTCCAAACCTTTTCTAGCCTGGCTGCCTCACGAAGGACCGTTTGTGGTGCAAGGTCCGGGGGGGAATGCCGGGGTGGTGCGATTTAACCAAGATTACGATGTGGCCTTCAAAATCGAGAGTCACAACCATCCATCGTACGTAGAACCGTTGCAAGGGGCAGCCACCGGAGTGGGCGGCATCTTGCGAGACATCATCGCCATGGGCGCGCGTCCGATCGCAGTGGCAGATATCTTGAAATTTGGCACCAATCAAAGAGCCCATGCCTTACGCCATGGTATCGTCGAAGGGATTGGTGCTTACGGCAATGCGATTGGTATACCTACGGTAACAGGAAGTGTCGGCTATAGTGCGCTTTATGATGCCAATCCACTGGTTAACGTGCTGGCGGTGGGGCTCCTGCCCCAGTCACGGCACATTGGCGCGGACGGGGCGAAGCCGGGATCGGTGCTCCTCTTGATGGGCCAGTCTACCGGTCGTGACGGGATTCATGGGGCAAGCCTCCTGGCCTCGCAGGACTTTGGGACCGAGACCGAGAGCATGCGGCCAACGGTTCAGGTCGGCGACCCGTTTATGGGGAAGCTGTTGATGGAAGCCACTTTAGCCATCGTGACAGAAGGACTGGCGGATGCGGTGCAAGACCTTGGAGCCGCAGGACTCACGTCGGCCCTGGCTGAACTGGCCTATGCCTCCCAAGTGGGGGTAACGCTAGATGTAGGAGCGGTTCCTTGCCGCGAAACAGGCATGAGTGCCTACGACATCATGTTGTCTGAAACTCAAGAACGCATGTTGTTGTCCGTCCCCAAATCCCATTTGGAGGCAGCACTTCGGACGATAAAGACTTTTGACTTATCTGTGGCCGAGATCGGTCGCGTCATGCCCGGGGATTTTCTCCGCATTTACCTAGATTCCAACCAAGTGGCGGACGTCCCGACCCAAGTCTTGGTCGCCTCTTGCCCTCGACATGTGCTCCCAAACAAGTTTACCGATCGTTTTACCCTGCCGGCGAACAGTGAGTCAGCCCCGATTCCCTTGACTATAGACCAAGACTTAGGGTTCCGGGTGCTTAGGCACCCAGACTGTCAAGATCGGTCACCCATTTATTCCCGCTACGACTCCACGATTCAGGTACGTACCGTGTGGGGTCCGGACCACGATAGTGCGATCTTACACCTCGGGGAGGCGTCCGAAGGTCTTCAAATTGCGGTCTCGGCACCATCCCGATGGGCTCTCATCGACAGCGTGGCGGGTGGCTACGCTGTCGTCGTCGACGTCTTGAGTCGTGTGGCTAGTCAAGGGGCGGTGCCGCTGGGTCTCACGGATGGCATCAACGGGGGCAATCCGGATAAGCCGGAAGAATATGAGCGGGTGGCTGGCTTAGTCTGGGGGATTGCACAAGCCGCCAGGGATTTCGGAGTACCGGTGACGGGAGGTAACGTGTCGTTGCATAACGAGACTGAGTCTCGCGCCATTTGGCCCACCGCGGCTCTAGGCGTGGTGGCGCGTCATCCCCATCCCAAAGCCCCTGTCGCCGACCGTCCTGACGCCAAAGGGTTAACCATTGCATTAGTGAACCCTCCCGGGGATCCGACGCTTGGGGGGAGTGTGTTGGCCGAAGAGTTGGGTCGGATTGGTGCGTATCCGAGGATTGCACCAGACGTGACCATAAAGGCCTTGAACCTGATGGGCACTTGGGCTCGAGACCCTGATGCCGTGGGACTCTTGGCGTGCCGCAGTATTGGGGTTGGGGGCCTCTTTGTCGCGTTGTCACGCGCATTAATGAGTAGAGCACCCCAATACGGTGCGGACCTTCGATTGAGCGCCGAACACGCCGCCTTGGATCTATTCAACGAGACCGCCGGTCAGTTTTTGGTGTTTCTCGATCCCGCCCTTAAGAATTCCTGGGTGAGTCGTGCACAAGATGGCGGAGTGACGGTGAAAATTTTGGGAGAAACCACCGATTCCCCGCAAATCAAGATCCAAGCGGGACGCACCGTGACCTTTGAGCTCCACGCGTTATGGCAAGCATTTCGTGAAGGAGGTGGGTCGAACCATGTGGGGTGAACTACACGAGGAATGTGGGATTTTTGCGGTTTGGGGACATCCTAAGGCCGCATTACAAGCCTATTGGGGAACTTTTAGCTTGCAGCACCGAGGTCAGGAAAGTGCCGGCATCGCGGTCCTCTCGCGTGGGGATATTTCTGTGCACAAGGGTATGGGTTTGGTGACGGAGGCGCTACGGACCGAAGAGGAAATCCTCCGGGAAGGTGAGGCCGCGTTGGGGCATGTCCGCTATTCCACGACCGGGGAATCGTCCTTAGTGAATGCGCAACCGCTTCTCATGCGAACCCGCTTCGGTCCCTTAGCCTTGGCTCACAACGGCAATTTGGTAAACGCGACGGAACTTCGTGAGAAACTGGCTGACGAGGGATCGATATTTCAAGGCACCTCGGACAGTGAGATCTTGGCGCATCTCTTGGCGAAAAGCTCCCAGTCGAGATTGGAAGAGGCGCTTTTGGAGAGTTTACCCAAACTACAAGGCGGGTTTGCATTTACCATCTTATCTCGTGAGGGACTCTACGCGGCACGCGATGCTCACGGAATTCGCCCCCTGGTTTTGGGTCGTTCTCCAGACGGCGGGACGATGCTGGCGTCAGAAACCTGTGCCTTGGATACCGTCCAAGCCGAATGGCTCCGTGACGTGGAACCGGCCGAACTAATTTGTATTCGGGACCAGGGCGTGAACTTTCGACCCTTTGTAGCGGCTGACCAGCGTCCCAAACGGGCCGTGTGTGCTTTCGAGGCCGTCTATTTTGCTCGACCGGATTCTCAACTCGACGGACAAAGTGCGCACTTGATTCGTCGCCAATTAGGGCGTCGTTTAGCCCAAGAATCTCCAGTCGCGGCTGATGTGGTGGTTGGGGTGCCTGATTCGAGCTTGCCGGCGGCCATGGGTTATGCGCAAGCTTCGGACATTCCGTTTGATTTTGGTTTGGTGAAAAACCGGTATATTGCACGCACCTTCATCTCCCCCACGCAGACGGGACGTGAATCCAGCGTGCAACTTAAATTATCGGCAGTGAGGGAGGTGGTGGCGGGCAAACGCGTGATTTTGGTGGATGATAGTCTCGTGCGCGGGACCACGTCTCGGCGATTGATTTCCCTGTTGCGAAAGGCTGGGGCGAAAGAAGTCCACATGCGCATCGCATCCCCCCCATACACCGACCCTTGTCATTATGGGATCGATACCTCGCGGGCAGGGGAATTGGCGGCACGCACGATGTCTTTGGCGGCCCTGAGAGAATCGGTGGGTGCGGACACCCTAGCGTATCTAACGATCGAGGGACTAGCAGAAGGACTTGGGGCAGAAAAGGGATGGTGCATGGCCTGCTTTGGAGCGGGTTATCCGGTAGCGGTTCCGTCGCTAGAAAAGGGGATGCCAAGCCATGTCTAAAAGTTTGACGTATCGTGATGCCGGCGTCGATATAAAAAAAGGGAGTCAAGCGGTGGAACGGATTAAGGCGATTGCCGAAACGACGCATAGACCGGAAGTGATGGGTGGGATTGGGTCTTTTGCGGGGGCATTTCATTGGGCCGATTCAGGTACGCTCTTAGCGGGGGCCGATGGCGTGGGTTCCAAACTCCTGGTGGCGCAAGCCGTGGGCCGCCATGACACCGTGGGCATTGATTTGGTCGCGATGAACGTGAATGACGTGTTGGCCAATGGGGGTGAACCGTTGTTTTTTCTCGATTATATTGCGGTGGGGTACCTGGACCCGTCTCTCATCGCGGAACTCGTTGAAGGCATCGGGGAGGGGTGCCGTCAAGCAGGGTGTGCGCTTTTGGGTGGGGAAACGGCTGAAATGCCAGCATTATATGGGCGTGGAGTCTACGACCTGGCCGGATTTGTCGTGGGCCGTCAAATTAAACAGTGGCCATCGCCAGTCCCGGGTGACCGGATTCTCGGGGTGGCGTCATCAGGATTTCATTCCAATGGATATGCTTTGATCCACCGTATCATTGCGGACCATGATTTGGCTTGGGGTCAGGTCTACCCCGCCTGCCAACAAAAGACACTAGGTGACTGCCTCTTGATGCCGACGCGCATCTATGTCGACCCGATTCGTCGACTTTGGGATCGGTACCTCGTGCGCGGGCTCGCCCATATTACCGGGGGAGGAATTCTGGAAAATCTGCCCCGGACCCTAGCTCCGGGGCAAGGCGCTAAAATTAAGCGTGGAACTTGGCCCATTCCTGAACTCTTCTCGTGGTTTGCGGCATTGGGCAATGTGGCCGAAACCGAGATGTTTCGGACATTCAACATGGGTATTGGGTTCATGGTGGTGGTCGAGGTGAGCGAGGCCGCGGCTGCGTTGGACTTTCTTCACCAGGCTGGACTCGAGGCCTTTGATGTTGGTGAAGTGGTAGAGCAACCGGGCGTGGTCTTGGTATGAGGTGGGCGGTCTTGGTCGGTGGCACCGGGAGTAACCTCCTGGCGATGCTCCAGGCGGATGTTCCGGTATCCCTCGTCATTTCGCACCGGAGAGAGGTCCCGGCGCTGGCCATTGCCGCACACCACAAAATCGTGGCGCACGTGCTGGACGCCAAAGCGATTCGTGACCGGGAACGCTACGACGAGGAACTGCGAAACCTCTTGACTGCTCACCAGATTGAAGCCATCGCGATGGCGGGCTATATGCGCTGGCTTACAGAAAAGACGGTGAAGGCGTATCGGGGTCGGGTGGTGAATGTCCATCCGTCTTTGCTACCAGCCTTTCCTGGGTTGCACGCGGTCGACCAGGCCTATCGGCATGGAGTGCGGTGGACCGGAGTGACCATTCATTTTGTGGATGAGGGACAAGATACGGGGCCCATTATCATGCAAATGCCGGTGCCCATTCGCCCGGGCGAAAGCCTGGAATCCTTGGAAGCCAAGATCCATGCGGCAGAGCATCGACTGTACCCAGAAATCGTGTGGGCGCTAGAGCGAGGCTGGATTCACATGAGTTCCGGCGGCGAGGTTCTCTGGGATCTATCTCAGAAGGAGGTCGAATCATGGATGCATGGGCTTTATTCAGTGTAAGTGATAAGACGGGTAGCGTCGAATTGGCCCAATGGTTTAACGCCCAAGGAGTGAAAATCCTGGCGAGCGGCGGGACGTACCGACACCTGGTGGAGCATGGCATCACGGCAACCGCACTGGAGGATCTTACGGGATTTGATCAAGTGCTTGATGGCCGGGTGAAAACCCTACATCCCGTCATCTATGCGGGTCTTTTAAGTCGCCGCACGCCGAAGGACCAGGAAGATGTAAAGGCCCTAGGGTCCAAAAATATCGTGGCCGTAGTGGTCAATCTCTATCCCTTTCGGCGGCGCGCGAACGAAGTTGCGGCAGATGATTTGTCGCCGACTGCCTTGGTCGAAGAGATCGATGTGGGTGGTGTTTCTTTGATTCGTGCGGCTGCGAAAAATTATGCGCACGTGTTGGTCTTAGTGGATCCCCAGCAGTATCCGGAAATTATGGCTTCCGAGTGGACGCGCGTGACGGAAAGGGACCGTTTGCAATGGGCGTCGGCTGCGTTTAGGCACGTTGCGGCCTATGATGCGGCGATCGCGCTAACATTTAGCCAAGACTTTGAGTTGGATGACGATTGGGTGGTGTCCGGAATCCGAAAGGACGCCTTACGATATGGGGAAAATCCCCATCAGACGGGCGCCTTTTATCCGATTAAAATAGGATCGGGATTTTCTGGAGCACGGCAGTGGCAAGGCAAAGAACTCTCCTATAACAATCTGGCGGATGCGGATGCGGCCTGGGGTTTGGTCAAACAATTACCTGGGTGCGCGGTGGCGGTGATTAAACATCAAAATCCGGCTGCGGTGGCCATGGGCCGCACTGTGGAGGAGGTCCTAGAAAAGGCTCATGCGGCAGACCCGGTATCAATTTTTGGGGGCATTGTGGCGTTTAACCGAGAAGTCTCCAAAGAGGCTGCCTTGGCCTTACGTGAAATCTTTCTCGAGGTTATCTTGGCTCCGCGGTATGATCCGGCGGCCCTCACGGTATTGAAGTCTAAGAAGAATCTCCGTGTGCTAGAGATGCCCAAAGAGTCGTGGAAACCCTGGGAGATCCGGACCGTTGATGGGGGTGTCATCGTTCAGAGCCACGATCAATTAATTGCCTCACTGTCGCAATTCGAACAAGTAGCCGGTCCTCAGATCGATGTGGCGACTTATCAACTGGATATCGAGTTGGCTTGGGCTACTGTAGCCGCTGCCAAATCCAACGCCATCGTACTGGCCCGGGATGGTGTAACAAGAGGCATTGGCTCGGGCCAGACAAATCGGGTGGACGCGGCACGCCAAGCGATTCAGCGCGCCGGGTCACACGCACAGGGTGCAGTGATGGCGTCTGATGCCTTTTTCCCGTTCGGGGACGTGATGGACCTCGCCATCCAAACAGGGATTGGATTAGTGGTGCAACCGGGAGGCTCGCAACGAGATCAGGAGTCGATGGATCGGGCCAACCAAGGGGGAATTCCTTTATTTTTCACCCACGAACGCCATTTTCGCCACTAGAGGGGGTACTCATGACGCAGCGACCGCAACGTGCCTTAGTCGTGGGGCAGGGTAGCCGAGAACACGCCCTGGTCTACAGCCTTACCATATCCGGACACTTTGACCGAATCTATGCCGCACCAGGCAACCCAGGCATGGCTAGTCTTGCCGAATGCATCTCTTATGAGACGCTCCCCGAACTGATTCGGTGGTGTGCTCACCAGGATCCACTCCTCGTTATCGTCGGCCCCGAAGCACCGTTGGTCGCTGGATTGGCCGACGTGTTGCGAAGCCAAGGGCATGCGGTGATTGGCCCGAGTCAAGCCGCAGCGGCATTGGAAGGGAGTAAAGCTTACGCCAAGGATGTCATGAGACGCTATGAGATTCCCACGGCAAGCGTTCAATTGGCACGGTCCCCGACCGAACTAGACCGGCTGATTGATGCGGAAACCGCGTGGCCTCACGTCATGAAACAGAGCGGACTGGCGGGCGGCAAAGGGGTCGTGGTTGTCGATTCTAAAGAGGCCGCGTTCAAGGTGGCCCAATCCTGGGGGGAACGACCAGAGTTATTTACCGGGGGCATTCTGTGGGAAGAGTGCTTGGTCGGTGAGGAAATATCGGTGCATGTACTGACCAACGGCCATGATTATGTGTGGTTGCCGTTAACCCGCGACTACAAACGCCTTAACGCGTTGCCTGATGCGCCTAATACCGGGGGCATGGGGGCATTTGGACCGGTACCTGGCCTCGCGCCAGACACGGAAGACAAAATCAATACGGAGATCCTCGACCGGGTCATGCAATTTCTTCAGGATGAGGGGTTTCTTTATCGGGGCATCCTGTATGTGGGATTGATGCTTACGCACAACGGGCCCAAAGTGCTTGAATTTAATGTGCGGATGGGTGACCCCGAAACCGAAGTGATTATTCCCGTGGTGGACTACGATTGGGGGGAAGTGTGGCTTCAATTAGCAGAAGGGACTCTGCCGTCTCTGCCACGGTCCTTCGAGAAGGCAGCCGTAGCCGTCGTGCTTGCTGATGAACGCTATCCACAATCCTCTTTGGGAGGACAATCCATCCATGTCCCTCCAGGGGGAAAGGGACTGGTATTTCACGGGGCGACCAGGATGATCGACGAGCGCTTGGAGGCCCACGGGGGACGAATCTTAACGATTGTTGGGGTCGGACCCCATATCACGGAAGCCAGGCATCAAGCCTATGAAACCATTGGGGCTATTAACGCTCCGCACACACAGTATCGCAGGGATATCGCCGAACAGACCTAACCCTCGGCGTGATGGGTGCGTCTGACATTGACTAAGATCTCCGTGCGCGGGTAACACTACCCAAAAACGTCGCGGAGGTGCGGTGTGGTACATAAAATAGGGGCTCTCGTAGTAACAGGCAGTGTACTGGCAGCAATGCTTGGGGGATGCGCGTTTACGATGGGGGCGCCCTCTCCCCAGCACGGCAGTACTGCGTCGAGCCAGGGAGGGGGTTCGAGCACGGGCGGCGGGTCTAGTGGGTCTAGTGGCTCAGGAGGTTCTAGTTCCGGAGGATCCAGCGGGTCCAGTGGATCGAGTGGATCCAGTTCCGGCGGGTCCAGTTCTGGGAGTTCGGGGTCATCATCAGGCGGATCGTCGAGTTCATCGGTGCCGATCGAGATTCAAAAGGCGGTGCGCGATGAAATGGAAACGCCTCGAATGCAGCGTCTCATTGCCGAGAGCATCTCCACCACTCAGCTACAACAAAGCCTCATGACTCCTATCGGTCAAACGGCCCTGGAGAAATCTGTCATGTTAGCGATGTCGAGTCCTACGTTTCAAAAGACGTTGGAGACAGACGTGCAAAAGGCTATGGCGTCGCCGACGATTACGATGGTGATTGACTCCTCGGTGAAAGCCAGTATCTTGAAGATGGTGGGGTCCAGTTCGTCGTCAAGTTCTTCCGGAAAGTCGAGTTCCGGGGGATCCAGTTCATCTGGCGGTTCCAGTTCGTCCGGTGGGTCCTCGAGCAGTAGTGGAGGGTCGAGTTCGTCGGGAGGATCTTCAGGCGGAACTAGTGGTAGTGGTAGTAGTAGTAGTAGCGGAGGGAAATCTTCTTCGGGCGGAGGAGGCGGGTCTGCGGGATAATCCCCCCTTAACTGCTTGTAATTGGAGACGCGAGGGCTCACAATATCTATCAAATGGATAAGTGAGGTGCGTCGTGAATTCGAAACTCCGAAGCAATGAAGTCGACCTTTTATGTCGAGCAATCTTAAGTCTTAACACGGTGGAGGAAACGTACAAATTTTTGGAAGACATTCTTACCGCAGCCGAAATTCAATCGATTGGGCAACGCATGGCCGTGGCCCGAATGCTTGACGAGGGGCAAACTTATGAAGACATCGCCCAATTAACGGGTGCGTCATCGGCGACCATTTCACGAGTGAGGCGCTCGCTATCTTTTGGGGCCGATGGATATCGGCTGGTTTTAGATCGAATCAAATCGCCCCCAGCTTAAACGACCACTTTATGGATCGGATTATGATCCGTATCGTGTCTTTTTTGCTATAATGCTTTAACGCACTACATAACTGAGGTGGATAAGATGGCGTGGCGGGAAGCGTTAGCCGGTATGGGCTTTTTACATCAGGGAAGCGTCAAGGGGTGGCGTCGCCGTGGCGATCAGGTCGAGGTGTGGTATCGGGTGCAAAATTCGTTATTAGGTCGCAGTGAGGTCGAAGCCTTGTTAGGTTGGGCGTTGGGGATTCCCGACCGCGATCCCTTAGATCCGGATGTGCTCTTGTGGCCGGGGCTGTCAACGCACGCCCGGGTGAGCGCGAGAGAAAACCTTACTGAGGCTGTGGTCATGGGGTTGGTGGGGTTGCCCGACATTATGGGGAATGGAGAAACTGCGATGAATTTCAGTCAGGGGGAGACAATCCATTAGCAGCAAGCCCGCGGACTTGCATGTTATAATGAAGGTAAGCATGCGGCCGGGAGGACATCACGGATGAATTTGTTGGATCAATTGAACGCCGAACAGCGCCGGGCCTGCGAAATTGCAGAAGGCCCTTTATTACTGCTGGCCGGGGCAGGCAGTGGCAAGACGCGGACTTTAACCTATCGTATGGCACATTTAATCGAGGCACACGGGGTCCATCCCGGACAACTCTTGGCCTTTACGTTTACCAACAAGGCCGCCAGGGAAATGCGCGAGCGAATCGACCGACTGGTAGGAGAGCAAAGTCGATGGATGTGGGTGGGAACTTTCCACGCGATCGCGGTGCGAATTCTAAGGGAAAATATCGAGGTGTTGGGCTACAACCCGAGATTTTTAGTGTATGACTCTGACGATTCGAAAGCTCTGGTTCGTGAAATTCTTAAAGAGTTTGGCTGGGATGACAAGCAATGGCCTCCTGGCATGTTCCTCAGTGCGATGAGTCGCGCTAAGAATGCCTTCATGGCCCCAGATCAGTGGGATGACCATAGTTTTTCCGGGAATCGGGTGGGCCAGGTCTATAAGGCATACCAGAGCCGATTAAAAACGCTCAATGCGCTGGATTTTGACGATTTGATTTTTTTTACGGTGGCACTTTTTGATCGGGCGCCGGATGTGTTGAGCCGATATCAAGAACGCTTCCGCTATGTGTTCGTCGATGAATATCAAGACACGAACTTGGCCCAGTATCGGATGATTCGGCATTTGGCGGCTCAGTCGGGAAATATTTGTGCGGTCGGCGACGACGATCAGTCGATTTACGGGTGGCGTGGCGCCGATATGCGGAACATTTTAGAGTTTCAACGTGATTTTCCCGGTGCGCAAATCATTAAACTCGAGCAAAACTATCGGTCTACGGAAAATATCTTAGCGGCCGCCAACGCGGTAGTATCCCATAATCAGGAACGACTCGGAAAATCGTTGTGGACGGACCGGGGTGAAGGCGAAAAATTGCGGGTGTTTCGGGCTGCCGACGAAGAAAGTGAGGCATGGTATGCGGCCGAAGTCATCCATGAACAGATCCGCCGCGGTCGTTCGCTTTCCGATTGCGCAATCTTATACCGAACCAACGCGCAATCTCGCGCCTTCGAAATGGCTCTCACGCGGGCGGGAATCAGCTACCGTCTGGTGGGCGGTAAGCGATTTTATGACCGTAAGGAAGTTAAGGACCTCTTAGCATATCTGAAGGTCCTATTTAATCCGCAAGACGATGTGGCTCTGTCCCGTGTTGTCAATTTCCCCCGCCGTGGTATTGGAGACATCGCCTTGCAACGACTGCGAGATTATGCGGCCGATCATCGGTGCTCGTTATTGGAGACATTGGGTCATGCCCCGGAGGTCGAGGGGTTAACCGCGAGCGCTAAACGATCGGGCTTTGACCTGGCGTCATTGTTTTCACGATGGAACGAGATGCTCTCGGCCTTGTCGCTGACTGAGGCGGTACGTATGGTGGCAGAAGAAAGTGGTATGTTGACGGCGTATCGCAATGAACGCGGAGCCGATAGCGAGGACCGCATCGAAAATATCCAAGAACTTATCTCAGTGGCGAAACGTTTTGAAGATGAGCAGGATACCCGTGATCTGGGCGAGTTTTTAGGTTGGGTAGCCTTGGTGTCCGATTGGGACCAAACCCAGGACGACAAGGGTGGGGTGTGGCTTATGACCTTACACAGCGCAAAAGGACTAGAGTTTCCCTTGGTGTTACTCGGAGGTCTCGAGGAAGGCGTCCTTCCGCATGCGCGGTCGTTGGAGGACGGCGACGTTGAAGAAGAACGGCGACTCATGTACGTCGGGATTACCAGGGCCCAGGATGAGTTGCACCTTACCACGGCGGAAACTCGTACCATGATGGGACGTACCATGGCCAATCCCTTGTCACGATTCTTAAAAGAGATTCCGACGAGCCTTATCCACACTCCAGAGCGGCCCACGACAGTGGACCGCATCTCACGACCCCAAGCGCAAACCCTGGCCCAATTTATGGTAGGGGAGCGCGTGCGTCATCCTCGATTTGGCTGGGGCACTATTGTCGCGCTGCGTGGAGAAGCAGAAAATGCCGAACTCACCATTGCCTTTCCAGGGGGCGGCGTCCGTTCCTTCCTTGCGAAGTTTGCCCAACTGTCGCGTGAAGGGGCCGAAGCCTAGGATGACGTATGACGAAGCCGAAATTACGATCGAACGCTTGCGACAAGAGATTGGGCGACATAACCGCTTGTATTATGAGGACAATCTGGCGGAAATTTCTGATGGAGCGTATGATCAATTAGTGGCTGAACTCGCTCACCTTGAGCACGAATATCCCCGACTCAAACGAGAAAACTCTCCTACCAATTCGGTAGGAGGGCGGCCGAGTAATGCCCTCAAGTCGGTGATTTTTGATAAACCCGTCCTCAGCTTAGGAAACCTCCATAATCATGATGAGCTTCGAGAGTTTTATCACCGCACCGCCGAACTGATTGACCAAGACCATCCTCAATTTTGCGCGGAATTAAAAATCGACGGTTTAAGCGTCGTGGTCAATTATGAAAGTGGCCGCCTCATCCGAGGAGCAACACGCGGCGATGGCCACCAGGGGGAGGATGTGACGGCGAATCTTATGGCCATCGAGGGGATTCCCCAGATACTGACACATCCGGTTACCGTCGAATTACGGGGAGAAGTCTACATGGGACGGCATGTTTTAGACGCGCTCAATCAACGGCGGAGCCAAGCGGGCCAGGCTTTATTCGCCAACCCACGCAATGCGGCGGCCGGCTCACTGCGCCAATTGGATGCTGAGGTGACGCGCGAACGTCATTTGTCGGCATTCTTTTATGAGATTCGGGACGGCGTCCAGACGCTCAATATTACCTCACAGAGCCAAGCACTACAGGCCCTAACCGAGTGGGGGCTTCCCGTCGAGAGTCACTGGAGTCTGACGCAATCCTTAGACGATTTGGCTCACTTCATAGGCTATTGGGAGACCGAACGCCATACGCTTCCATTTGATACCGACGGTTTGGTGCTGAAACTGGACGATCTGAGAATTCACCAAAGGTTAGGGCAAACCCAGAAGGCCCCCCGTTGGGCGATGGCCTTTAAGTTCCCACCCGAAGAGGTGTTAACGGAAATTCTAGACATTGTGGTGTCGGTCGGGCGCACCGGGGTGCTGACCCCTACCGCTCTCTTAAAACCTGTTCGGATCGCGGGAACCACGGTGGGACGCGCATCTTTGCACAACTGGGACATTATTGGCGAGCGTGATATTCGGATTGGGGATTTTGTGTTTGTGAGAAAGGCTGGGGAAATCATTCCGGAAGTGGTTCGGGTCGAGTTTGCACTACGGCCCGAAGGGACCGTACCCTTTGGCCCACCCGTAGAGTGTCCGGAGTGTGGTTCCGACGTGATTCGACTTTTGGGTGAGTCCGCGTATCGATGCACGGGAGGTATGGGCTGTCCGGCTCAACTCAGAGAAAGCGTGATCCATTTCGCTTCGCGCGATGCCATGGACATTGATGGACTGGGTGAAAAGACGGTGGATCTCTTGTTGGAACATCAGCTTATCCAAACCGTTGCCGATTTGTATCACCTGACTGGAGAGGATCTAAGAGTCTTGCCGAGGTTCGGTCAGGTCTTGTCCGATAAACTCATTGCGGGAATTGAGGCCAGTCGCCATCGCAGTTTGGCACGCCTCTTATTTGGCCTAGGTATCCGGTTTGTCGGAGCCCGTGTCGCGTCCTTGTTAGCCTCCTACTTTGGGGATCTCGAGTCCTTGATGAATGCGTCGTCTCACGATCTTGAAGAGGTTCCCGATATCGGTGAGCGTATTGCCGCCAGTGTGGTGGAATTTATGGAACAGCCGGTGAATCGTCAAGTGTTATCGACATTGGTTAAGGTGGGTGTCAATGTGGTAGAAAGAGTCTCCTCTGCGGTTGAGAGCGGTGGTCCGTTACTAGGTAAGACGCTGGTCTTAACCGGGACCTTTGAACACTGGAGCCGTCGCGAGGCCGAGGCATTTGTAGCGAATCTTGGTGGCCATGTGGCAACGTCGGTCTCCAAGCAGACGGCGGTCGTGGTGTTGGGGGAAAAACCCGGGGAATCCAAGCTGGCCAAGGCTCGATTGTTAGATGTGAAAATGATGAGAGAGCAGGAATTTCTTGATTGGGTGGCGAATTTGAAGAATGCACCTGAGGCTTTGTCGTAGGAGATAGTCCAGGAATGAATAACCATTGTCCTTCGCCTAAGTGGCCCGTATAATGGGATGCGATAGGTTGTCGGATTCTGTCATCTCAATCAATTTTTGAAAATTTTTAAGATGAGTGGAACGCACTGGATGGAAGGAGAGAATGACCGTGGCAGATAAGGTCCTGGAAGTTAAAGAGCTCAATACGTATTTCTTTACGGATGAAGGCGTGGTTAAGTCCGTTGATGGCGTGAGCTTTCACATCGATTCTGAAGAGACCCTCGGTATTGTGGGGGAATCGGGGTGTGGAAAGAGTGTGACATCGCTGTCAATCATGCAGTTGGTGCCGAATCCTCCAGGCAAAATTGTAGGCGGCGAAATCTTGTTTCAAGGGGATAACTTGTTAAAGAAAACCGCGGATCAAATGCGCAAGATTCGTGGCAATGATATCGCGATGATCTTTCAGGAGCCCATGACTTCGCTTAACCCGGTCTATACCATCGGTGATCAGATTGCCGAAGCGGTCATTCTCCACCAAAAATTATCCAAGCGCGAGGCTTTTCAACGCTCCGTGGATATGTTGCGATTAGTCGGTATTCCGTCTCCCGAACGCCGCGCCCGGGAATATCCCCACCAAATGTCCGGGGGGATGCGTCAGCGGGTGATGATTGCCATGGCCCTCTCTTGTAATCCGAGGTTGCTGATTGCCGACGAACCCACTACGGCCCTTGATGTAACGATTCAAGCACAGATTTTGGACCTGATGAGAAAACTTAAGAGTGAATTTCATACCGCTATTATGCTGATCACTCATGACTTGGGTGTGGTTGCGGAAATGACGGATCGCGTGGCCGTTATGTATGCGGGTAAAGTCGTGGAAGAATGTGACACCGTGGATCTATTTCGAGAGCCTCTGCATCCCTACACTGTCGGCCTCTTAGAATCGATTCCCCGACTCGATGTTGGAACGCAGGAAAAGCTTCACGTCATTGAAGGAACGGTACCGAACTTGTTGCACTTGCCCCAGGGGTGTTCGTTTGCACCACGGTGCCCGAAGGTCATGGATATTTGCCGCCAAGAAGCCCCAATTCTTACGGAAGTTAGCGACGGGCGCAAGGTCAGTTGTTGGTTGCACTCTGAAGGCAAGGAGGCTGTATCATGAGCGCCGTGTTAAACAATCCGCCCCAAGAAGGCGATGTTCTTCTATCGGTGAGGGATCTCACGAAATATTTCCCGATTACCGGTGGACTATTTTCTCGGGTAGTGGGTCACGTTAAGGCCGTGGATGGGGTGAGTTTTGATCTGAAACGCGGAGAGACATTAGGATTGGTGGGGGAATCTGGTTGTGGCAAGACTACCACCGGACGAGCCGTATTGCGCTTGATTGAGCCAACCTCGGGCTCGATTAAATTCGAGGGGAAAGAAATTGTCGGCCTCGGTAAGTCAGATTTACGGGGCTTGCGCCGGGAAATGCAGATTATCTTCCAGGATCCGTTTGGGTCGCTGAATCCCCGAATGTCTGTCGGCGAAATTATTGAAGAACCGCTGGCTATTCATCGGATAGGCGGCAAGCGAGAGCGGGAGAAGCGGGTTAAAGAGTTGTTGGAAGTGGTTGGTCTCGCCGGCTATCACATGCGTCGGTATCCCCATGAGTTTTCTGGCGGTCAGCGCCAACGGGTAGGGATCGCGCGGGCACTGGCACTAAATCCCAAGTTGATTGTAGCGGACGAACCGGTGTCGGCGTTAGATGTGTCGATTCAGTCGCAAATTTTGAACTTATTGGAGGATCTCCAAAAGGAATTTGGCTTGACCTATTTATTTATCGCACACGGTTTGAACGTGATTCGGCATAT
>JAJYPK010000192.1 GCA_021795465.1 Bacillota bacterium | reverse complement strand
TTCCGAGACGCCCCGCCATTTGGCCGAATGGCTGTGGCGAACCCTCGATCAGATCCTTCAGCCGCTTTATGCTGCCGCCCCAGACGCGCCGGCCATTCGTGCCTACACGGAGCGATTAGGCCGCGATGCCGAAGAAGAAGGGCTTTACCTTTCCCTACAACAGGAGTTAGATCTTGGACTACGCCCGGCACCCCCTCTACTCTTGGCCGCCAACATCCAGCGGATCCGCTCCCAGTTCGATGACCTCTTTCGTGAATTGGCTAAGCTTCGGCTACGCGGCATCGGCACCATAAGGCTATTCGGGCATGCCCACATAGACCTGGCCTGGCTCTGGCCCATTGCCGAAACGCGACAAAAGGTCATACGAACTGCCGCGAGCCAATCGTATCTTCTATCCCAATTCCCCGACTGGCACTTTGGAATGTCCTCCCCGGCGATGTGGGATATGCTCCAACACGACGATGCTTTGTGGCCGCGTTGGCAACACCTCACCGAAGAGCAAAGGGTCATTCCGTTGGGCGCCTTCTGGGTCGAGACGGACGCCCAATTGATTGACGGCGGCGCTATCCTGCGCCACCTTTTTTATGGTCTCCGCTATTTCGAAGAGATGGTCGGGCAGCGACCCCGCACCGCTTTTTTACCTGACACCTTTGGATTTTCCGGGGGTCTTCCGACCTTGCTCGCCCAGGCCGGGATCCGACTTTTTCTCACCACGAAAATCAATTGGAACGATACGACAGTGTTCCCCTATAAGGATTTCGTTTGGGTCGGACCGGATGGATCCGAGGTCCAAGCTCAAATTTTTGGCACCTCACCCGATGGTTATAACGGCAAGGCCCACTTGGCCGACCTTCACTCGGCATGGCAGGGGTATGTCGCGGGCGGAGGAGGCCATGAGGTGCTTTACGCATTTGGCCACGGCGACGGAGGAGGGGGACCGGACCAGGATATGTTGGAACGTATTCGGCGCTATCAGGGTTTACCCTTAGTCCCAGACCTGGCTTTCGGCTCACCCGAAGACCTCATTCTTTCAAACGCCGAGCTCGCGACACTCCCGCAATACTCGGGCGACTTATACTTAGAGTATCATCGGGGCGTATTTACCGCCCAGACCCGTGTCAAAAGCCTTTCGCGTTTCCTCTACGCCTTACTTACCGCTACCGAGGCGTGGACCACTATGGCAAATCTTACCCTTGACCGCGACTCGTTGTGGCGTCTGCTTCTACCCCATCACTTTCATGACATCTTGCCTGGCTCCTCTATTCACGCGGTATATCAGGACTTTGATCAAGATATGGTGCGCTTGTCGACTAAGATCCAGGAAGCCCATGGCCAGGCGCTCGCGACTCTATTCCCAATGGGACCCGAACCTGGTCTAATCCTCAGTAATCCCTCGGGGTTCCCAGCGCCGGCACAGCTGCTAGAACTTGACATGTCGGATCGTCAGGGACGCGACGTCTATTGGAACGGCCGTTGGCACCAAGCCATTAAGGTAGCGAATTCCAACCGTTGGACGGTTCAGGTTCCGGCTCTCCCACCTTTGGGAATGCTGGTGCTCCCCACGCGGCGTAGCGACAGTGTAGGACAAGACTCCGAGGCGCCTTGCATCCTGCCCACCGGTTTCACCTGGGAAGGAACCCGAATCGCCGTCACCATTACCCGTCAGGGGATTCAGTCATTCGTGTTGGAGGGACGCGAGATGCTGCAACACACCGCCGCGATTCGGGCATTTTTCCAACATCCACCCCACTTCGATGCATGGGAGCTGGTCGATGATTCGCAGCGCGGATACATCGATCTTGTCCATGACCCCATCGTGATCGACGAGGATAGCCCCCATCGCGTGGTCCTGCGCTTAGTTCATCACACGGCACTATCTACGATTGTGGAGCGTATCGATGTGGACAAGCTGCATGAGCGTATTAGTCTCATGCTGACGATGGAGCTTTTAGAACGTCATCTCGTCATCCAATACCTCGTTCCCACCACGCTAGTCACCGACCGAGTCACCCGGGAATCTCTCTGGGGTCCTCAATATGCACCAACCTGGCCCCGAGGACCCCAAGACCGAGCGGCATTTGAGTGGGTGGCTCATCGTTTCGTGGACCTGGGTGAACCGCACTGGGGTTTTGCCTTACTAAATGACGGACGGTATGGGCATGCCGTCCACCACGGCAGTCTTTCTATTACGCTCGCCACCACCCCGCTCTATCCCGATCCCCAAGCGGACCAGACGCCTTACCCGGTTCGCTTGCGATTCTTGCCCCATCGCGGCCATTGGACCGATGCAGGCATCATGGCTGAGGCACACGGGTTTTCGCATCCTCTCCTGACAACGTGGGCGGATACCGAATGCTCAACACCACGCCTATGCTCTCCCATGCCGAGTCTCCCACCGAATGTGGCCCTACTAGCTTATAAGCCGGCCGAAGATGGTTCCGGGGATCGGATTTGCTACCTCGGGGAAATGTGGGGCGACGACACGCGCTTCGATCTCGAATGGTCCGATACGGTTTGTTCTGTCACCGCCATTGATTTTGTCTCAGAGCATGCGCATCACGACGCCACAATTTCCCATGTGGGAAATTGCTCCACAGTGCATATCCCGCCTCGCGGGTTTCTGGCACTACGTATTCAAAAACCTCACCAAAAGCCGAACACCGAGGTGTCGCGATGAGCACCCAGGTTTCTTCTTCTAAGAGCGTCAGAGCGGGTAACCACTTTGGTTATGGATCTTCTATGGTGATCGGTTTAGGCATGTTCGCCGTATCCTTGGCCGCCGGTATCTATAATAGTTACGTGCCGCTTTTCATCCGACACTACATCCCCAGTGCCGCGGTGATCGGGATTATCGTATCCGGCCGAACCTTGGCGGGCGTATTTCTCAATATGTATTTTTCAGCGCGATCCGACCGCACCGCGACACGGTTTGGGCGTCGCATGCCATATCTTTTGGTAGGCATGCCGATTACCGGGTTGCTTTTCATCGCCTTTCCCTGGCAACTCGGAGCGGCTTTCCTGATTACCATCGACCTGGTTTATGCGCTGACGTCGAATATTTTTTACGCACCCACGATCGCCTTGATGCCCGACGTAACGCCGGAAGCACGTCGTAGTCAGGCCAACGGCATCATCAATGCCATGGCAGGATTGGCGGCGTTGCTCGCTTTTTTTATCGGACCCTTATTGTTCCACATCGGCCGACAGATCCCATTTTTATTCGTGGGGGGTCTTTTCTTTATCATTCCCGTCTTCATGTACCGCAAGATTCATGAACCACAAATTCTCCACCCAACCGATACCCCAGGCTTAAAACATCTCATGAATGCGCTGCGCGATATTGCTTCGCGGGTTGACAAGTCGGCACTCTGGCTCATTATTGCCGTCTTCTTGTGGTCAGGCGGGGAAAGCGCGGTGGAGACCTTTTTCGTCACCTATGGCGTCTATCACCTGCATCTTGCCTCGGGTGTGGCCGTGGTCACCATCGGCCTATTCGCCCTGGCTTACCTGGTGTTTGCTATCCCCAGCGGATTTTTGGCTCAACGCTTCTCTCGACGGTTTTTGATCCTTGCCGGGAGTGCCGGATTGGGATTGGCCTTCTTGGCTATCGGGCTCACTCGGGACATCACCATAATTCGACTGCTGTCGTTGGCGGGGGGGATCTTTTGGGCATTTCTCAATATCAACGCCTATCCCTGGTTTACGTCATTTGCTGCGGCCTCCGATGTCGGGGCTTTTACCGGAGTCTGGCTCATGGCGGCCGGCCTGGGTAATTTCGCCTTGCAGCCCGTCATCGGATTCCTCATGGATCACCTCGGGTATGCAAGCCTATTTTGGGGTGCCGGGGCCTTTGTGTTCTTGGGGTTTCTAGCGTTAATGCAAACCCGCAATCTAAAGGGATCCCTCGTCACCGATTCAACGCCACCTTGATGGTGGCGCCGTATCAGGTGGACCCCGATTCGCTTGCTTCTAGGATTTCTTGCGTACGGTGATGGCTTGGTGGCCTAGCTGATGCCACGCCTGGATGAACGGTGCTTCCGCGACTTTTTGTGCGGCTTGACCATTAAGCGGATTGTTGATGTAGAGATAGCCCGGCGTGTAACCGACGATTAACACTGCATGTTCATACGGGGTGGCGGTCACTAATCCCTCGGGACTATTCCAGGTTACCCAGTCGGTCGTCGGTTTAAATGTCGTCGTGGTCCAGGCCTCAACCGGAATGCCCTCGGCCACGTGCGCCAAAATGGCGGAAAAAGGTTGTCCTGTTAAATTTTGTGCCCGCCCCGGCAACAATTGATTCAAAAACTTATACATCGGGCCGTTATAAATCCCATAGCCGTATCCCGCTTTATAGACACTTCCCACAAAGCCAACGTTGGGATTCCCCCAAAATTGGGTGGTGTGGACAACCGTCCCACTGGCCGTCTTAGAAGTACCTAGGACTAACTTGGTGGGATCCACGGGCATTTTGGCGGCCAAGGTCATCTTGCTCACCGGATGACCCACGGCCGTCATCAGCATCGCTAGGCTCGTGACTTCGCATCCGTTGGGCAGTTGCGGATATTGATCTTTTCCCGGCACATGAATGAGATATGACGTCGGGAGGGCTTTGGTTTTAGGAGCTTTACTCACCGGAGACGCCGTTTTGTTGGTCTTCGGCGTTGGTTGCTTGGTTTTGACGGTATGGGCCGCCAATATTGACACATCCTTGGCTCCTGAACTCAGAGCCGAGTGCCCAAAATAGACGGCTGCACCCACACCCGCCAACAAGACCACCGTCTTTGGCCAACGCATTCGTCGGCGTTGCTGACGACGTATCATGTGTGCACCTCCTGGAGAATTTCTGGTGCCTCGCAAGCTCTAGCGCTTGGGTTACTTCCCACAATTTGCTGATGCCACAACGTGAAGATCATGAGGGTCCAAAGTTTCCGATCATGATTCACCAATGTCTTTTGATTGGCATTTAAGATCGATTGTATCGTATTTTTGTTGAAGAAGGGAAGATCCGCCGACTGCATCAAATCCCAAACAAAATCTCGCATCTCATGCTTAAGCCAATGACGAATCGGAATCGGAAAGCCGAGTTTGGGCCGCTCCGCAACCGCCTTCGGGAGCAACGGGCGCAAGGCTTCGCGCAAGGCATACTTGGTGGTGCCATTGGCAACCTTGAATCGGGCCGGGATTGTCGCGGCGAGTTCAAATACCTTCACGTCTAAGAACGGAACCCGGAGTTCTAGTGAGTGCGCCATGGACATCTTATCCGCTTTCATGAGAATGTCTCCCGGCAGCCAGGTGTTGCAGTCCACTGTTTGCATTCGGCTGACCGCATCTAAATGGCGGGTCGCATCATAGTAGGGTTGGGTCTTGATCCAGACCGGGTCAGCGGTGACCAGTGCATCCGGGTGTAACAATGCCGTTTTCTCGGCCTCTGAATACATCTTGGCGTTCCCGATAAATCTATGCTCTAAGGGCAAGGCACCACGAGTCAAATAGCCGCGTCCCTTCATCCCGGTAGGAAGAAGTCTTTCGGCCCACTTGCCGACTTGGTTGCGCACCGGCGACGGCAGCAAATCAAAAGGGCGTAAGGCGTAGGATTCATGATAAATCGGATAGCCGGCAAACAATTCGTCGGCACCCTCCCCGGATAACACGACCGTGACGAAGCGACGCGCTTCTTGAGCGAGAAAATAGAGAGCGGGCGCACTCGGATCGGCAATCGGGTCTTCTTGGGAGCGCACAATGCGTGGCAGTGCCTCTAAGTACTGGTCAGCGGTTACCACCACCTCATGATGTCGCGTATCGAGGTGGGACGCCGTTTCTCGGGCCGCAGTCAACTCATTGATTTCGCCATGCTTTC
>JAJYPK010000036.1 GCA_021795465.1 Bacillota bacterium | reverse complement strand
CGTGTTCCAGTCGGTATCGAGCCGCGCCTGCTCGTCGAACATCTTCTCAAGCGCACAGCAAAAGCCTAAATATCTAATTCTGTGGTCTTACCAGTACAAAATCCCGTTTTTTCCTCATTGGATCATTAACCGTACGATGACCCGTCTGTTATTTGGCATTGACATCCAAATCTAGCATGGGAAAACCGCGTTTTGTTGGCGGCACCCCTCTTTGGAATACCTGCTAAAGCCTCAGTTTTGGGTTGAGGGGAGTAAAGCTAAAGGCCGGAGAACCGCAACCGCAAGTCCTAATAGTACGGTAATCCCTGCAATTATAGATATTATCGTTGTAATGGTCGCATTGTGTGAAGCCCATCCAAAGGCAACGATCCCAAGCGGGTCATCATGGTAAGAATTGAGCCTAGCATTTCCCATACACGCCCGCGGCGGTCCGACGGAATTCTCCCTAACAACGAACCGACCAAATAGCTATTGAGCCATCCCACCGTGCACCCATAAATTAGCATGCAACAAATCGTGACCACGGCACTCTTTCCCTCGATCAACGAGAATAGAGTGAGACCACCCAACAAGAGACATGCGGCCAACAGTTGATTTCCCGTAACCAGAAGTTGGACTCGTCTAAGGGTGAGCCCGCCAAGTATGGTGCCTACCATGAGCGCACCATTCAGCAATCCCCATACCCATCCGGAAACATGAAGTACGTCTCTCAGCCACACCACCAGTGCCAAGTCGAGCGGAGAAAACGCAAAATTTACCAGCACCAGAATCATACTGAGGACTAAAAACCGATAGTTCCCGAGAATGAAACCCATACCTTCTGCCCACATTACTATCCAACCTTCGGTCGAACTCGCTTGCGGCGGCTCCTCGAGGTCTAGTCTCGAGAGACTCACCAACGAAAGTAGAAATGTCAGAGAATCAATCAATAGGGTGAGTACTCCACCGAAAAGCGAGGCGATTGTGCCGCCAACAATCGCCCCGAGTAGGCGAGCGGATCCTACGCCCGCTTGAATTAGCCCGCTTGCCGCGGTTAAGTCGTCGGAACCCACTACAGTGGACAATATGGAGGCCTGAGCAGGAGTAAATACCGTACCAATTAACCGTAGAGAGCCAATGGCTCCCAAAATTAGCCACGCCGGAAGCGGGCGAATTGGAACCAGCAAAACGGCGATGAGTATTAGCGCTCGCAACGCATCAGCCCACATCATGGTACGACGCTTGGGCCACGTGTCGACGAGAGCACCCGAAACGATGCCAGCAAGCTCAGGGGCTGTTTGGCAAATGCCTGCAAACGCGAGCGCCCATGTCGAGCCCGTAAGATTATAAATTAGCCACGGTAAAGCTACATCGAATAGATTGTTGCCAAATGTAGATATGTTTTGCCCGGCCCACAAATACCAAAAGGAAGGTCCAAACTTCTTTGTTCTGGCACGTACGAAAACAATCATGGCCTTCCACCTCCCTAGTACCGCTTATGCATAAGACGTTAAATTTTCCCAATTACCTTCGCGTCCATGATCAGGATTCGCGCGTTATTCGTTAAGGGAAGAATGCTTAGAAAGCGACCGTCAACGGGCACTACCCATCCTTGAAAGCATAATTCGTCCAACGCTACCCTCAGGTCACCATCGTTCCAAGTGTCTTTCGCTATGGCCTGGATATGATGTTCCGAATGCGCAGTATCCAAAACTTGCAACAACCACGCTTGGACAGGTGACAAGATAGACTGGGTAGTGCCTTCATTCGTCACGGCTAAAACAGTCCAATTATGATGGTGATCAACATCGAGCCATAAACGTCGCGTGCCATATTGTCGTTGCCAGTAACGGACCTCCTCACCGAGTTGGTCAAGGAGATTCTCTGAAACGGTGTGAGGGACGTAGTCGAAAAAGTAAAAGAGGTCCGGAACAGTTGCGATATCAAGATCTCGATAGACGTACTGGTATGTCGTATGCGGCCCAAGGACCTCGATACCTTCCGCGGTTGCATTGTCAAAATAGGGACTGAAGCGATCAAGTCGAAACCTGTTCACAGAAAGAGGAGGTGGTAGATGATGCAATTGCTTTATCAACTGCACTTGTTCAACATAGTCTCTTTCCGTTTCCCCCATAAACCCATAAACAAGGTTCCAAACTGGAGTAATGTCTGCTTCAACTGTGTATACTTCAGCAACCGGATATTTTGTAGCGCCGAAACGCCTTTTTTCATAAGAGCAAGAACGTGAGAAGACAAACTTTCGACACCAGGCTGAATGACATCGAACCCGGCCCGCCGTAATCCCTGTACGTGCTCCCTTGTTAGATTTGCTTTCGTTTCACAAAACAATGAGAGGTGAAGAGTTTCCGCTTCCATGGCGGGCAACAAAGTCTTAAAATATGACATGTCGAGAATGTTGTCGACGAACATGACCCGCCGACTCAGGTGCCCAAGAGTGGACGACACGTACCGCAGGTCCTGCAACACACTCTCGGCGGGCTTGCGCCGATAGGCAATTTGCGAACCGTTTAGACCGCAAAATTTGCATTGAGACTTCTCCCCCAACAGCATCCGCGTGATGCCTCTAGAGGCCAATAAGTGTACTGCAACTGATCAGGAAAGTGGTGTTGTACGCTACGGATCCAGTCGTCAAAATCGAGCGGGCAAGATCCCATGGCAGTAGACTTGGGTTGCTGAGGAGCTATCAATAACTCATCACCTTGGTTCAGAATACCACAAGTCGGCATGGGCTCGCCGCTACGAATTTTATCGAGGAAATTCCCGAAAGCCCGTTCCCCTTCACCGATACACACGTAATCAATAAATGGGAACTGACGCATTAATTCCCGCCCCATAGTTCCCTCGCAGTTAGCCCCTCCGAAGACCACCGGAATTCCCGGGTAGTAGTTCTTAATCCGCGCAGCTAACGCAAGGCTCGCCATATTTTGTTGGAACATCGTTGAAAACCCAATGAGGTCGTATTGACTCCAGTCTCTCTGAGCCCACTCGTCGAGACTTTCACGTGCTTTAACAGACGCTTCTCGAAGGGTGTGGGATAACTTGTCTCGCTCTCGCCGAATGTTCTTGATGGTATGTGAATGAGTCTCAATGTGATCAAGATAAACTTCCAGTTCCGACTCCAGGGACTTCGGAGGATAGACCAGATGCGAAAAAACCCATTCGCCCATCAACTCTTCCGGATCAAAATCGGCCATTAAGCGATACGTCTGGCACATTGGCCGGATTGAGCCATGCGCCCGTTAACCAGTGGGACGTGTTGTTGGGCGTCTTTAATGACCCCTTTACGGTCGAGTTGTTCATTCCTGCGCTCTTCTTTTTACTGACGGGGGATCTGCTGTGGGGGACGCACGCGGATTATACCTCTCTCTTTGTGACCCGATGCGGGACCCAGGGACGTTGGCTGGTCGGCAAGGTGTGGACGATGGGGGTCTGTGCCCTGCTGTATGTCTGGACGCTCTTTCTCACCAGCCTGGTGGTTAGTCTCATCGCGTTCCCGCGCGGCGGGACCTGGAGTAAGGCCGATCTTCCTGCGCATCTTATGGCATCCTCGTGCCTTTGCCATCGCTGTGACGATCAGCGTGGTTGCCGGGCTGTATTCCCGCACCTTGGGCAACGTAACTTATGTCGGTGGCCCGTCGCCCACTACTCCTCTGATTGCGGTGTTTACGTGGATGATGCTGCCCATCTCCTATGTCTTGTCTATGGCACGTGCGATGACACTGACACCGGGGTTGGAACGATTCCTCTTAGTCCGATCACCACGGATGCCCGTGGTGTGGGTGGCGAAAGTTGGAGCGATGGGGATCTTGGCGGTTGGTTACGCGTTAGTCGCCGTGCTGGTAGCCGGGGCTGTGGTGGCGCTCGGCACTTCATCGGGGATTCCCGCCGAATCTCACTGCCTCCCGTTGCTTGTGCAGACCGTGGTCAGCCTGTTCTCTGCTCTCGTCACGGCGAGCATGGTAGGGATGGGGCTAACCGACCTGGTGAAAACACGCCCGTCCTCGATCGCCATGGCGTTCACGATACTCACTCTAGGTATCGGAGGGGGGATGGTCGTGCTACACCCCGGTCTTGCCCGATATCTGCCTCCGGTCGTGGGATTCAATGTGACGGTGGGTGCTCACCACGGCTGGCAATGGTCCGTGGTGATGTGGGAGGTCGGATGGCTAGTGCTGGGGTGGTGCCTCAATTTTTTCGCCTATTGTTACCGAGATCATTAGCGTCGTCGGCCAAGGGGCAAGAGTCATGAACCATATTCGCGTCAGGGAAACCCTGACGGTACGCATTAAACGTCCGGTAGTGATTTGTCCTGTGTTCTCTGTGCTACAATATTCTGGGTGATAGGAATGGGCCAGGAGGAAGACGTAAATCTTTTTGTGCAGTGGCGACATGCGACAGCCACAAAATGGCAATACTGTCCGCTCTGTCGTGAGGTTCTCCGCGATCAGGACTGGGATGGGAAGTCGCGGCGCTATTGTGCCCAGTGTGGATTTGTCTATTGGGAGCGACCGTTACCGGCCGTTGCTGCGGTGGTTTACGATGCTCCGAGCGACCAGGTGCTGTTGGTGACAAGAAAATACCCACCTCAGGTGGGTGGGTATACGTTTCCTGGTGGGGGGGTTGAGGCAGGAGAATCATTAACGGCTGCCGTGATGCGAGAAGTGTTAGAGGAAACAGGTGTAGTGGTCGAGGTGGAGATGCTCCTCGGCACCTGGTCTACTCCAAACAATGAAACCATTATTACGTTTTACAGGGCGCACCTGGTCGGTGGGACCCTGGTGGCAGGCAGCGACGCGGTGAGTGTAAATTGGTTCCCAAGAGTCCAGGTTCCTAGACTTGCTTTTAGTGTTCATCAAGAAGTCATGCGGCTCTTTTACCACAGTATTGAGCTCCAACAGATGGAGAAGAGTCGTTAACCGCTAACACTCTTTTTTGGCTCTGCCACAGATGCTTTGGAAGCTGCACGACGCCGAGCACTTTTCACTATCGACCAAGTAAGGGCCAATCCATGGACCCACCAAGGCCGAGATTCCGAAGATTCGACTGGAGCTTTTTTCAGTTGCTTACGGGTCATCAGCCACGATGTGACGCCTGATACCAGAAGTCCTATATTGTAAACGCCCTGGCGCGCTTCTTTGATAGTTTTCGATACCTGTTCCGAGGTATCTCGCGCATGGCGCAGAACTCCTTGCACATCGTGCCGGAGTTCCACGATCTCATGCACAACAGACTTTTCCAGCGCGATGAGTCGCTTGACCAATTGCAATAACACAATGACGGCCACGAGTGCCAACAGCGTTAAAATACCAAACGACACGGCAATAATAGTAAGTGCCGTGCTACTACTCATGCGCCTTCGCCCTCGTCGTTCGGTGTCTTAGTGGCATCGTCATCAAGTGGAATTTCGGTAACGCCGCGCTTGAGTATAGTCTGCCCGCGGCGGGTTAGGTTGTCTCGAATATCACGCACACTGTCTTGAAATTGCCCAAGAGAGTCCTGGGTCTTTTTCTTCAGAGTATCCCTAGTGTCCGAACCCGATGTGGGCGCAAGTAACAAGCCGGCGATGAGGCCGAACGACGCACCTAAAATTAATCCAGTGACACGATCCCAATTCCGATCACTCATGTGTTGACCTCCTCTAATTAAGTTTGACTCTATTCTGACATAAATGCTCAGTTAAGCCAAGATCGAATTGGTCAAGCAGGTCAAGCATGATTGGCTAGAGCACGGCAACATCCCTATGCTATACTGGATTGGTTCTTCACGTTGTCTCAATTTTAGAGGGTTTTAGGTAGGTGTGTAGGTCTATGCGCATTGCATTTGTGACAGAAACCTGGTGGCCTGCAACGGACGGGGTTGTCACCCGGATTACCGCGACTGTGCGAGAGCTTAAGGCCATGGGTCATGAGTTGCTCATCATTGCTCCACGAGGAGGGGCGGCCACGTTTGAAGGAATCCCTGTGCGGGATGTCCCCAATATTTCGGTGGGGTTTATCTACGGGGGGAAGCCCTGGGGATTGCCGTTGCCGCGAGTGAAGGGCTACTTAGAGGAATTTCAGCCCGATGTTATTCACGTGGTTAATCCGTTCGTGCTAGGGGTGGCAGGAGTTCTGAGTGGGACGCGGTTGAAGATTCCGATCGTCGCGTCATACCACACTAATATTGCGGGATACGCCGATTTCTATCATTTGGGTTTTACCAAACCGTTGATTTGGGCCATTCTCCGTGCTCTACATAATCGGGCCCATCTTAACTTGGCGACTTCCGAGACGATGAAGCGTGTGCTAGAATCGGAAGGCATCCAGCGAGTGTCGGTATGGCGTCGCGGAGTAGACTTGGACCTCTTTAATCCTAAGCACCGTTCCGAGAAGATGCGCCATCGACTAACGGATGGACATCCGGATCGCCTGATCGCTCTTTATGTGGGGCGAATTGCACTCGAAAAGGGACTCAATCGGCTCCATGGTCTTTTTGACCACAACCCTCACTTACACCTATCTTTAGTCGGGACTGGACCGGCAGAGGGTATTTTGCGGGATCAATTTAAAGAAACGCCCACGTCGTTTGTGGGAAAACTGCTGGGGGCGGATTTAGCCTCTGCCTATGCGTCCGCTGACTTTTTCATTTTTCCTTCTACCACCGAGACCTTGGGATTGGTGTTGTTGGAGGCTATGGCGTCGGGGCTCCCTATTGTGGCCGCAGAGAGTTTACCAACGCATGAACTGGTGGATGAGAGTGGGGCCGGCGCACTATTTTCACCTGACCATCCCGAACATATCGGTCGGATTATCGAGAATTTCTTTGCAGGTAACAGTTTGGAAACGTTGAAACACTATGCACGGAACGAGGCGGAGAGATGGGGATGGAGCCTGCCGACACGCGAACTGGTGGGATGGTACCACCAGGCCAGCAACCAAAGACAAAGAGGATTGGCATGAGCCGAATGGCGCAATTTTTTCAGTTTGTCTCGGTGGGGCTTAGCAACGCGTTCATCGACCTGGGCGTATTCAATGGGCTCTATTTTTTGGATCCGACCCGTAATGTGAATCAATTGGTTTTGTACAACACGATGGCGGTAATGGCCGCCATTCTTAATAGCTATATTTGGAATAGCCGCTGGACCTTTCGCAATACGGTCAAACGTGAGGGTCGCCAAGCCTTAAAACAACGGACCTTATTCGTCATTCAGTCCCTCATCAACATCGCCGTTAATGACGCAATTTTATGGCTGATTGCTCCGTGGATTGCCCAAACCCACGCCATTCCTCATGTCATGGCAAATAACATCGCCAAATTAGTCGCGATGTTTCTAGCTTCCCTCTCGAGTTTCCTCATGATGAAGATTTTCGTGTTTGTCTAGCGAGCGAGTGACGTCGGCGGACGCATTTTTTCCTGCCTTTGGGATCGCATAGCCAATATCCGACATAGTTCGACACGACTGGCACCGCATCCAAGAATGCTCTCTATCCCTGTTGAGTGCTAAATATGGGAACTGACAGGCTTGTTTTCATTTTTTACACTAGGATTGCCAAATTGCTTGTGTTTTAGAAGCAACCGGGGGAACCAGATTTGGGGTGAATCTTGATTGCAAGTAGGGCCTCTCTCCGAACCCGAACCCGTCAGCTAACTCCGGAGGCAATATCCTGAGGGGAGACTACTTAATGCAGAACATGTTTCGCCAGGGGGCACGAATCGGTGCCATGGCGATTGCTATGGGCGTGATGGTTTCACCAAGTGTATTTGCCCAAACAGTTCCCACTTCAACAGCTGCACTGGCTAAGGATCATCCAGCCATGCGGCAGGTACTGCAATATGGTAGTCGAAATCATTGGGTCGCCACCCTTCAAGCCGACTTGAAGTTGCTGGGGTATACCGGAGTCGGTCCCACAGATGGCATCTTTGGACCCCGGACGCTTAATGCCTTAGAGGCATTTGAGTCCGCTAATGGATTTACCGTCAACGGGAAGACCAGTGCGCCAGTTTGGCAGGACGTTCTTGCCAGCCTTAACCTGATTCCCAGTACGGGAATATCTTCGAGCACGGAGATTTTAAATGATCAAATTGCCAAGCATCCCGCGATGTCGCGATACCTCCAGGTGGGGAGTCGAGGACATTGGGTGATGACATTACAGGCGAACTTGCGACTTTTGGGTTATAAGAGCGTGGGGCCTGTGGATGGGATCTTTGGGCCCTTGACCCAATCCGCGGTCGAGCAATTTCAGAAAGCTCACAACTTGAAGGTCAATGGGGTTGCCACCCCGAGCACATGGCAAGCCATATTGGAAGGCTTAGGGGTGCTCGGTAAAAAGGCGACCGCACCGACCACCCAACCCACCGTGACGACAACCACGACGTCGTCGACACCGCAACCGACCGTGACCACAACCACGTCTCCTGCACCAACCCCGTCATCAGGTGCCACCAAAATGATCGATGGCTATCCCGTCATCGCGGAGTATCATGTGCGGGCCACGGCTTATGGGCCGAGCCTGAAAGACAATTACCCGTACGGACCAGTCGACGCTTTTGGCCAACCACTCCAAGCCGGCATGATCGCGGTAGACCCGTCGCTAATTCCTCTTAAATCACGCGTATACGTGAAGGGGTACACGAACTCCCATCTCCCCGCTGGGGGATTCTTGGGACGGGCGATGGATACCGGTGGCGCGATTAAAGGCAAACGGATTGACATTTTCATGAACGCTAACCCCCAAACGGTTTCGAATTTCGGGATAGAACCCGTGACCGTTTATGTGTTAGGAAAATAGTCTCATCGTTCGTGGCAATACGGGAGGCCCCTGTGGTCTCCCGTATTGTCTTGTCTTTCCGAGCCTCGCACCCGATTGGCGTACAACAGGTTTCGTTGGTGTCGGATTGGATATGATGGGAGGGGGAACCCGAGCGATGACGCCCACTCAATAATCCGATCACAGGACGGCTAAACGACTCGTCGGGGAGGCTTACGACGAAGTGGGTGTCGAGCGTCGCGTCGACAGTTCTCGAAAGATAGCAGGATTTTTTCAACATTTCACGAATACATGTATGGAGGTGAAAAGTCATGAAGATTCGGTCATTTGAGGAATTCTGGCCGTACTACTTGGATCAACACCGAGAACCGGGTACTCGTGTCTTGCACTTTATAGGAACGGGACTGGGTATTTTAAGCCTCCTTACGGCACTATTTACGCTTAATATCTACTATGTGGTGGTTGCCCCAGTGGTGGGGTATGGACTGGCATGGTATTCACATCTCTTCATTGAAAAAAATAGACCCGCTACATTTCGGCATCCCCTATGGTCATTGCAGGGAGATTTTCGACTTTTTCTGCTAATGCTCACACGGGGATTGGATACTCGAGAGACCTTGATGCCAAAGATATTACCTCGCCAAAGGCGGTAATCGTGGAGCATAGATGAGCCCCCTCCCCTATATGATATAAGGGGAGGGGGATATCCATGCGAGGATCTATCTACCTAAGCCGATGTCGTGGTGCGCTTGTCGTCATGATGTTAGGCTTCGTGGTGACGGGTTGCGGCAACCCCAACAGTATCGGCAATATGCCGCGCCCCGTGCAGCAAGTGGTCAATGCCCCGACTCTTTCGGGTTCGAATATCGGTGTCAATATGCTCCGTGTCACGGGGAACCAATCGTTTATTGGAACCGGTAACATCCCGGGTTATTTTAATTTCGGCCCGGCCCAGGATCAGGGTAGCAACACCTACTATGTGAACTTTGAAATTCCTGTCAACCTGGCTGGCATTCAACGCTGGATGGGTTACGCTCCGAAAGCGATCGAATCGACCACTTATATAAACTACGACTACATCAATATCGAACCCTTGCCAAACCTCGGGTATGATCGGCTGTATTATGATCCCAACACGAAATATGCTGCATTTCGATTCAAATTGAATGCGGACGGCACGATCATGGATGAGTCGTGGGATGCGGTGGCCGTAAATAGTTAACCCAAAGCGTTTGTAGAGGTTTCTTTTTTAACGTGAAATTGTTTAAATGAAAGGAGTATGCGACCAAAAGGGGAACGGATGAGGGAAGATGGATACGACAACGATGACCGACATCAAAGGATTCGCCACGAGGGCGATCCATGTGGGACAGGCTCCGGACCCAACGACGGGAGCCACCATCGTCCCGATTTATGCCACAAGCACCTACACCCAAGAACAATTAGGGCAGCATAAAGGCTTTGAGTACGCTCGTGGGGATAACCCAACGCGGATGGCGTTAGAACGGGCACTCGCGTCGTTAGAACAGGGCACGGCGTGCTATACATTTGCATCCGGGATGGCGGCCAGTGACGTCGTGTTGCGACTTTTGGCTCCGGATAGTCACATTATTGCCGGACATGATCTTTATGGCGGCGTCTATCGGCTCTTCGAGAAGGTCTATCACCCAGAGATTACCGCCGTCACGTATGTGGATTTGTCGGACTCCGACGCACTGATTTCGGCCATACGGCCACAAACCAAGCTGTTATGGCTAGAAACTCCGACCAATCCATTGCTGCAAGTCTATGATATTCGGCAACTCACTGAAATCGCCCATCAGCACGGCATTTGGGTTGCGGTAGACAACACGTTTGCGTCGCCGTATCTGCAAAACCCACTGGTTGATGGGGCCGATTTGGTCGTGCACTCGACAACGAAATATATCGGTGGGCACTCGGACGTTCTCGGTGGCGCCCTGGTCGTTCGGGATCCCGGATTGGCGGAGCGGATTAAGTTTTTACAAAATGCTGCAGGCGCCATTATCGGTCCCTTTGAGGCATGGCTTACCTTGCGTGGGCTGAAAACCTTGGCGCTACGGATGCGACAACATACCCACAATGCCAGTGTTTTGGCGAAATACTTGACAAACCACCCCCGTGTTGCCCAGGTATACTACCCGGGATTGTTTGAAGGTGCCTCTATGGCGATTGTCAAGCGTCAGATGCGGGAGCATGGGGGCATGATTTCGTTTGAGCTAAAAACCTCAGGGCGGGATGCTCTTGAAGAAGCGCGCGACGTGCTGTCGCGGTTTGAAGTTTTTTCGTTAGCGGAGAGTTTGGGTGGGGTGGAATCCTTGGTAGGGCACCCCGCTACGATGACCCATGCTGCGATTCCCAAGGAGATTCGTGAATCTCGTGGAGTGCGGGACGGGCTCATTCGCCTCTCTGTGGGCATCGAGGACGAAGCCGATTTGCTGGAGGACCTCGAAAAGGCTTTAGAATAGGATGCAACGGACGGGTCGCGATAGGAACGTGCCATGGGAGATGCGGCGAGCGCGTGGGATGCGACAGAAGCACCCGGCATGTTCGACATTGGTGTGCAAATCTTGCTTCCCGAAAGGAAATGATCATGGAGCGCTTTGGGTTATTTATTGACGGACGGCACCAATCAACTCTTGAGTATTATCCCGTCATTCACAAGTATCGTAAGGTACCGATGGCCGAAGTGGCCCAGGCGTCACCCGAAGATTTGAATCAGGCGGTGGATGCGGCACATCGGGCCTTTAGGCGACGTTGGTCGATTCACGAACGCTCGCGTGTTTTAGAACGCGCAGCCGACCTGCTGGGGGACCACGCCGAGGAGTTTGCTCTACTTATCGCCCAGGAGGCGGGTAAACCTCTTAAGGAATCCCGGGTGGAAGTGATGCGTGGCCAGCAAACCTTAAGATACTCGGCCTTGGCAGCGAAAACGCTTAAAGGCATGGAGGTGCCGATTGCTGGCAACCCAGGTTCGGAGCGGCGCTTAGCCTTTACGATTCGAAAGCCCTATGGGGTAACCTTAGCCATTACGCCCTTTAACTTTCCACTAAATTTGGTCCTCCATAAAGTGGGACCTGCTCTTGCCGCTGGCAACCCCGTGGTATTAAAGCCAGCGCCGGCCACCCCGCTTACGGCCTTGAAACTTGCCGAGCTCCTCCACGAGGCGGGAGTTCCCGCCGGGTATATTAACGTGGTGACGGGCCAAAGCCCGGAAATTGGAGAGCGGTTGGTCAAAGATTCGCGAGTCGAACTGATTACTTTTACGGGTTCCGCCTCGGTGGGGCAGAGTATTCGTGGACAGGCTGGTCTTCGTCCCGTGCTCCTCGAACTCGGTAATAACTCGGCCAACATTGTGCACGAAGACGCGGACATCGAAGCTGCTGCCCGAATCTTGGCAGCTCGTGCTTTTGGCTATGCGGGGCAAGTATGCATTGCGGTGCAACGTATTTATGTGCACCATCCGGTGTGGAAGGCGTTTCGTTCCGCAATAGAACGCGCCACCCGCGAACTAGTCGTGGGGGACCCCGAAGATCCCCGGACGGATGTGGGTCCCATGATTAACGAAGCTGCGGCCGAGCGAGCTGAGAGTTGGTATCGGGAGGCTCTTGGGGCCGGGGCCCACGCGTTGGTCGAGGGTTCCCGCCAAGGCGCGATGTTTTCGCCGGCGCTGTTGGAAGATGTGGCACCATCTTTACGAATGATGTCCGAAGAAGTGTTTGCACCGTTGGCAGGACTCGTGCCCTATCACGACATTGATGAGGCCATTGCATGGGCTAATGAGAGCCGATATGGGCTCCAAGCTGGGATTTTCACGCAAAACTTGGGGGTGGCCATGAATGCCGCCCAGAATCTTGAAGTAGGGGGCGTGATGATCAATGACAGTAGCTCATATCGGGCCGACAATATGCCCTACGGGGGGATTAAGGAATCCGGGATTGGTCGGGAAGGACCGGAATTTGCTATCGAAGAAATGACCTATCCCACGGTCATCGTCTTTAATCTCTAAGCATGGTAAAGCAGTTGGCAGTGACACCGGGATAAGGGGGCTTCATCGAGTGTGGGTGATTTTTGATGTGGAGACGATCCCGGATGCCCATGCGGGGCGTCGGTGGCTCGATCTCGGTTACGACCTGTCTGATCACGACGTGAGAGAAACCATGTTGCAGCGACGAATGGACGAGACCGGTTCCCATAGTTTTTTAAAACCCGCTTTTCACCAAGTGGTAGCGATTGCGGCGGGGCTGGTTGATGAAACGGGTGCGTTGCGGAAAGTTGCCTCGTTAGGGTTGCCGACTTCTGAAGAAAGTTTGCTGGTGGGCGAATTCTTTCGCGTGATTAGAGAGTCGCGTCCGCGACTGGTGGGGTGGAATTCTGGGGGATTTGACCTGCCGGTATTAGTGCTTAGAGGCATGCTGCATGCAATTCCGGCACAGGCCTTTTATCGCCTGGGAGAGCCTTATCATGGGTATCGTAAGCGATTTGACGAGGAATCCCATATTGATTTGATGGACCTTTTATCGGGATATGGGGCCACGGCTCGCATGTCGTTAGATGAAACGGCGTCTGTGCTAGGCGTACCGGGCAAACTCGATACCAACGGCTCAGCGGTGATGGAGCTTTTTGAGTCTGGACAAATCGAGGCCATTCGCTCTTATTGTGAGACCGATGTCATGACCACGGCGCTCATTTTTGCCGCATATGCCCGACATCGGGAGTGGATGGATGCCGATCAGGCGATGACGTTTGACCATAGTGTGCAGAGCTTTCTCACAGAGCGGCACGAAGCGCACTGGCGAAAGTTTTATGACCACTGGATGTCTTTGAAGGAAAAGCCCCATGCTTGACGACTATCAGCAACGCCACCAGCTCATCCACAACGTGCTAAACGAGCGGTTTGGTCTTAAGAGTTTTCGCCCACTACAAGAAGAAATTGTGGTTCGAGCTCTAGCGGGGGAGTCGCAAGTGGCGGTTTTGCCGACCGGATCCGGTAAATCGCTCTGCTATCAACTCCCGAGTTTACTGTTGCCTCATCCTACCGTAGTGATTTCTCCCTTAATTGCCCTCATGAAAGACCAGGTCGATAGCCTGGCTGTCCGTGGAATTCGTGCCAATGCATTAACGGGGAGACTCAGCATTCTGGAGCAACAGGAGATTATCTACGACTGGGAATTGAATCGGGTCCCCTTGTTATTTCTGGCACCCGAACGATTGCAACACCCCGAGCTCCTTCGGGCGCTGGACCGGGGCATTCAAACCAGCCTATTGGTCGTCGATGAGGCACACTGTATCTCCGAGTGGGGACATGACTTTCGTCCTGATTATCGTCGAATTCGCGAGTTTCGCACACGGGCGGGAAGCCCACCCGTAATGGCTTTGACGGCGACCGCGGCACCGCGGGTGCGCCGTGATATCGTCTATCAGTTGGCGTTGCCCGACGAACACTTGATTCAACATGAATTTTCCGTGGATCGCGCGAATCTCCATTTCGGGGTGCAGGTCGCCGCATCGACCCGCGAGCAACGTCAATGGGTGGCGGAAATGGCGGCCCGGACAGACCGGCCGGTTATTGTCTACGCGGGGACCCGAAGGCAAGCGGAGGAATGGGGCGAATGGTTAGGCCAAGTCCTTGTTAAGGCGGTTGCCGTCTACCATGCGGGTTTGCCAGAGGACACAAGAACTTCGGCGCAAGACGGTTTTCTTTCGGGTCGTGTGCCGATCGTGGTGGCTACCACGGCCTTTGGGATGGGAATTAATCGGCACGATGTGAGCCAAGTGATCCATGTGACGGTTCCTGAGTCGCTCGCCGCATACTATCAGGAAGTAGGAAGGGCGGGAAGAGACGGCAATCCGGCGGACGCGAAGATGTATATTAAATACCGCGATCTTGAACAACGTGAGGTGCGCCTCGAAATGGCAGAACCCCAATTAATGCGCGTTGAGAGGATCTTGGAGAGTCTGCAACATCTTCCCCTCAACCGACGGGTACGATGGGAACTTGACGATGAGGACCTCGATGTATCTTTAGTGCTAGCCGCCTTGCATGAAATGCAAATGATGATGATGGGAGACCGTTTGGGACGCACCGTGGCTTTGACCCGGCACAAGGATTTGGATGCGCTGACCGCCCAGTCGATTTGGAATCGTTTGGACCAACGTCATCGGTACCGCCAGGAGCAATTCCGGTTGATGAAAAATTATGTGTTGGGCACCCAATGTCGGCGCCGAACGATTGGCCGGTATTTTGGTCAAAACCTCGCCAGCAAACAAGACAGATGTTGCGATATCTGTGATGGAGGGGCGGCCGAGGTCAAGCCGAGCCCGGATTGGTCGCTGGTCGCCCATCTGCGAAAATGGCGAGCCAATATTGCTTCTCAACTGGATGTTGCACCCTACCGAGTCCTCGATGATCGCGCAATTCAATCGTTGGCTACCGCTGTGCCCCGCACCTTGGAGGCGTTGCGTTTGTGCCCTGGGATTGGCCCCGTGAAACTCGCGCGTTATGGTCAAGAACTGCTGGATGTGGTGAGGCCATTTGCCTCGGATCAATCCGTGTCCGGCGATCCGGCCGAGCTCTTAGTTACCCCGAAGGCGTTAGCCATCGCGATGTTTCGAGAAGGAGTACCGCTTGACGAGGTGACACGACGGGTGGCTCGTTCTCATAGTACCGTGGTCGGTTACTTAGTGGACTGGGTCACAAATATGGATGCCGAAGATTGGAAGAGTTACGTGCTACGGATTCTCCCCACTTCGCTATTTTTAACTATCGTAGCCGAATTTAACCAACGGGGATCGGATCGCCTGCGACCTGTATTTGAGGCCATGGAAGGGCAATGTTCCTACGACACATTACGGGTAGCGCAAGCGGTTTTTCGTCGTAATTCTCATCCCATCACGACCGGAGGACTCTCTCTCTAAGTGGGGTGCATCGTCCGCAAATCGTTACATTGGAGAGTGGACCCCCTGGGATTATGATCGATCCTATTCTCGTTTTCATCTGTTCTTCAGGGAGTCTACGACACCATAAGACACAAACCGCAGGTTTGGATCGAATATGATAGATGAGAGAGATCTGTGGAACAACGCGGTTACCTACCGAGCGGTCTTTGCGTTATAGTGGTACTAGGCTATATGTTTAGCCAGGGATAATCAAAGATGGCACCGGGGAGGCTTGAGCTAAAGGAGGTCGTACAATGCGACTGGTAACGTTTTTGTTTGGGCTTTTTGGAACATTGACGGCGATGGCGATTGCGATCTTGGAAATTGTACTGCGGAGCATTCATCCTGCAGGAGTGAGCATTACTTCCAGTGAGGCGATACGATCGTTAGCGCTGATTTGGGCGGTACTGATGTCCATCTTGTCTATAGTCTTGGTGTTTCGTTGGGAGAAAGCTGCCGTAGCAACATTGGTGCTTTCCGTAGGTCTTGAATACTTTGGATCGCCAACTTTTTGGTATTTTCCGACCGCCTTTTGGGCGATCGCGATCCTTCTGGCTATTGCGGTGGCATTGTGGTCGCCGCATCAACCACAAACGTCGGAGTCCAAGGAGTCCAAATCCCATTTGTGGGATGTGATCTAGGGTTAAGGGGCGCGGCCCATTCGGGCCGCCAGCCATACCCCAATGCTGATACTTCCCCCACTCGCTAAGAGACCACAGGTAGGCCGATCGATTTGATGCCGGATTTTTTGATCAGATAGGTAAAACCCTAATAGTCCTCGCGTCACATACCGATGGAAGGCCGCGTCAGGGAGACGCCCGGCTTCGCGTTGCGCAGTCCGATAGATGAATTGGATGCGCTCGATGGCGGTGGCATAGTCCTGGTAGTAACTGACGAAGTTAAGATCTCCGCCTAAGAGATCTTCCTCACGATCGATCAGGTAATCCAGCAAAATGTGTAAAGAACCAATCCACGGAAAGTAGAGATCCTGCACTAAAGGGACGAGCGAGGGTGAAGAACGATCAGAGGCCGCAAGATTCAAGAGCGCGAATAGGCCTAGTGTGGAACCGGAGGCGGCAGCGAATTCCCACCATTGAAGGCCATATTGGTCTCCGCCTTCTCTTTTAAACCAGGTTTGAAGGGCGGGTACCCGGGCTTCCAAGGGACCATGTTTGAACACCTGGAGATCGACATAGAGCCCCACCAAGCGGTTTAGGGCAGCCTCTACGCCAAGGTAACCGGGGAACTGTCGCAAACTCTTATGGCAGGCCCGTATTAAGTGCGCGACATACCCTCCGTCCTCCTGGTGTGGGTGCATGGCATAATAATCGCGCAGGGGGCTATCCAGCGCGACTGCGTCCAAGAGCGATTGGTGTAGCCATCGCAAGTTGTCGGGGTCTTGGGAAGGACCGCGATCAGTCACGGTATCGAGGTAGTCGCAAAGGGTCTGGTAGGGAATTAAGAACTCCATCACGTGCCCCTCGGGGTCTCGTGACCGCGCGCCAAAGACCCCACCCCCTTCGCAATGAAACTGTTTGTGGGTTAAGGAATCGAGCGCCTGCTCCCGCAAGGCCGGATGGGGAATTTGTTCTGCCCAAGCGCGAATCTCCGCCAGAGACTCAATCACGCGCGGTCGTACATCGCGAAAATATTCTTTGCCCCAGCGCCATGAACGGACGAACTCTCTTGCTGTTGCCATGCCTTACCTCCTCTCTGGTGAATTTATGCCAAGCTTGAGATCATTATTTCCCGGGGACCTTGCCAATCGGCAAAAAGTCAAGACCATCGGGCCGGCTTAAATACCCGGGCGCACTGCCAGCCATCCCGGTGTGCCCATATTGCCACACAATCTTGTTCGTTTTGGGATTGATCACAATCACCCGATCGTTATAGTCATCGTTGAGGAGAATATTGCCGTTCGACAGTTCAACCGCCAGGGACGGATTGTTTAACTTCCCGGGTCCTGAGGTTACATAATACTTCCAGAGAATATGCAAAGGGGGACCCGGCGCGATCTTGAGAATCATTCCGGGGTTGGTGTATGACACCACAATGATGTTGCCATGAGGTGTGAAATTGGCATCCGACGGATAGTTCAGGGGTAATGTCAATTGCCACATGACCTGACCGGCTTTATTGAGCAAAATAAGATGGCTCCCGGCAATCTCCGTCACTAGCATCTCTCCGTGAGGACCGGGGAAGTCTCCGTTAGGAGCGCCGTAGGTGGTAGGGGGATTTGGGTTGTAGACGCCCGTTTTTCCGTATTGTTTTACGATTTTTTTGGTGGCGCGATTGATAAACAGGATGCGTTGGTTACGAATATCTGCGGTCGTGATGACGCCGTTATTATGGAGAATTGCGTCATCGGGATAGTTCAGTTGTCCAGGGCCTGACCCTTCCACTCCCGGGACCCCGTATTGCCAGACCACTTTCTTGTTCTTGATGTTAATAATGGCCACCGTACCATTGGTTTCCTCGTTGGTGATGATTTCCTTATAGTGTTGTCCATAGCCAGGACCGAAAAACGCATCGTCAGGCATCTTAAATGGGAGGTTGGGTTTCGTCCCCGGGGAAGGGAATTGCCAGACGATGCGTTTGCCGGGAGTGACAATGAGGATCCGGTTATTTAGAGAGTCCGCAATGAGCACGTCTCCAGGAAGCACGGATGAATGCGTGTGGCTCCGCCAAGGGTACTTCATCGACACTTTTGGCGGGAGGTTCGCCTTTTTCGTAGGATGTGATTGAGGTGTGGCGGTCGTGCCGCAGGCTGCTAGACCCCATGCTAAAAGTAGTGCCCCTGCTACACCTTTGATGGCTTGTGTCATGTGACCTCCTACGCAATTTTTACCTCTAGGATGACCTATTTTAGCATGGGTTATAGCTTATCGGCACGACAGAGAAATCCCCGAACTTGGATTGATGTGCTAGGAAGTTCGTTAAGCACGCGGAGGAAGCTTCTCCGGTGCCAAGTGAGGCCGGGCACCGAATTCAGGCAACCGCGCTGGGTGACGTTCCAATAGCCGTAGGACTTCCTCGATGGTGCGCTCTAGTTGCACATCGTGGCCTTTAACATAGTCTTGCGGCATGTTTTCCACCACGATGTCGGGATCTACGCCGTAGTTCTCGACGCCCCAGCCTACGTCCTGAAACCAGTAGGAATATTCGGGCTGTGAGGTAATGGACCCATCCACTAGGGTATAGCGAACATCGATCCCGATGACTCCACCCCAGGTACGAGTGCCAACCAGAGGACCGAGTTTCATCAACTGAAAGGCTTTGCTGAAGATATCTCCATCAGATCCGGCATTCTGGTTCGTAAGCGCTACGATCGGGCCCAGTACGCTTTCTGCCGGATAAGGGAATGGCTGACCATGGCGGGGAACGTCGTATGCGATGCGTTTACGTCCTAAAGTTTGCAGGATTAAAGGGGATACATGGCCGCCTCCATTGAAGCGAATGTCAACAATGAGCGCATCGTGGTGCACTTCGGATAAATAGGCCCGGTAAAATTCGGAGAATCCCCGGGCGCCCATATCGGGAATGTGGACATAGCCCACCCGATCATCGGTTTTTTGGTGCACGAGCGCTCGGTTCTGGGCTACCCATTCACGGTACCGCGCGTTTTGTTCTTGCTCGAGGGGTTTAACCACAACGGTTCGCGTCGTAGGACGTTTCTCGTGGTGCGCCAAAATCGTGAGGGCCACTTCTTCTCCAGCGGTATCGACAAGCCACATCCCGGGGGGAATTTCTTGACTGAGAGGATGTCCATTGACGCTCTTTAAAATGTCACCCACCATCACATTAACCCCAGGAGAGCGGAGGGGGGAGGTCGCGTTCATCTCAAAACTGTCTCCTGTCACGATGTGCGTAATGCGGTATCCATGGTGATCCGCGTCCCAATTTACGTCGGCCCCTAGTGATCCAATGCGGTGTTGGGGCTCGGAACGATAATCACCACCCATTTCATAGGCGTGGGACGTGCCTAATTCACCCTGCATCTCCCACATCAGATCCGACAATTCGCCGCGGGTTGCGACCCGTGGCAAGAGCGCCAGATACCGATCATAAATGGCAGCCCAGTCGGTTCCAGACATATTTGGGGTCCAGAAGTTGTTGCGCATGAGGCGCCAGGCTTCGCGGAGCATTTGATTCCATTCTGCTCCCCGATTTACCCGGAGCACAATGCGGTTGAGATCCACGATGCCGCTTTCTTTCCCCGGTTTGGCCTCTTTCGGATCCACCTTCTGACCAGCCTTAAGAACCCGTACCTTGCGCCGCTGATTAATAATCATGACGGTGCGATTCGCATTGAGGCTAAATCCAAAGACTTTGTCGGCCAATATTTCACTCTTTTGGGTCTTCCAGTCAAATCCATGAATCGTGGCACGAGCTTCCTCGCCTTGTCCCAGACCCACCTTTGAGAGCCGACCTTCCGGTTCCACGGTAGTCCAAAATACATGGGTCGATGAGGCACCAAGTTGCCGAAATTGACCTTCTTCTACGGGAAACGCTAATACCCGGTCCTGAATCCCTTCGGTGTCGATGCGTGTGACTAAGGGGCTTGAATCGGCATCGAGGGTGTCATGGGATTTCGGCTCAATCACCGGACTCGGATCTCGGAGAAAGGGGGAGGTCAGGTCTCTCTGCAGAAGGATTAAGTACGGCTTACCCCCTTTGGTGAAGTTGTAATCAAAGCGTAGGGTATCGGGAATCGGGTCAAAGGTGCGATAGGACAGAAAGTATAGGTAACGTCCATTCGGATCGAAAAATGGCCGACCGTCCGCAAATTCAGGACGTGTTGCCTCTACCTGACGGTTCTCCGAAAGGCTATACAGCCGTATTGAGGTGGTATGTTCGGTATGGGGGAAATCATAGGCAATCCATCGACTGTCAGGCGACCACGAAAGACTTGTGATCCGGCCCTGCGAAGAGGCATCCACCCGTTTGGTGGTTAATGCTTTGAGGTCTGCCAGCCAAAGCTCCATACGTTCGTTGGTCAGTGCGGCGAATGCACCATCAGGAGACACTTCCATGGTCTCAACATGGCCCAAGGCAACACCAACAAATCGAATCGGGGGATCCTCATGGTCGATGGAGTGAACTTCGAGGACTTCCTCGCCGCCATCGTCAGAAATCGTTATCAGTCCGCTGTCATCTGGAAGCCAACGAGACAGCCGATAACGGACCCCATCTTGAGCTCCCAAGCTATAGACCGGGCCGGCCCAAGGGCCTAGGTGAAAGAGTTTGCCACGGGTCGTGATCGCAACACGGCTACCATCGCGGTTAGCGGTAGCGTCGGTGACATACTGTTCGGCGTTGGGGTAAATCGGTTCACGTTGGGCTCGTTGGCTTCGGTAGGTGACCTCAATTTTGGTGCTTTCCCCTAAGGTGGGATCAAACACGTAAAGATTGGCTCCCGCGTGGTATACAATGCGACGGCCATCGGTTTTGGCGTTGCGTGCATAATAGGTCTCATGGTCTGTATGTCGTCTCAAGTCATCCCCATTGGGCATCATGGAGTAGAGATTGCCGTATCCTTCGTGGTCGCTGATAAAGTAGATGCGTGAGCCAATCCACATGGGTGATGCAAAGTTGCCCCGAACGCCATCATATTGGAGGAAGGTCCCAGAGCCATGGGCGTCAATCCAGAGTTGGCCGGCCGTGCCACCACGATAGCGTTTCCATAGCGCCGGATCACTGGTGTAGCGACCGAGAACAATGCCCCCGGAAGGCCCAAAACCGATGCTTTGGGCGGGTCCATAGGGCAGTTTCCGAGGTTCTCCACCTTCGGGATCGATCGTATAGAGTTCGAACCATGGCCGAAATGGGGTCCCATAATTACTCGCCACGACGACGTCCCCCTCGGGGGAGTATCCGGCGACCACGGAGTTTGCACCCCAATATGTCAATCGGCGGGCTTCACCGCCTTCGCCGGGCATGATATAAATCTCGGTATCGCCTTCTTCTTTACCGGTGTAAGCCAGATAACGTCCATCTGGCGATAACCAGGGCCGTACTGCCGCGCCAAAGCCCGCCGTAAGACGGCGGGCGTTACCGCCACGGCGGTCCACCAACCATATGTCATCTTCGGATACCAAGGCGACGATATCCCCAGCAATCGATGGAGAACGATAGTACCCTTCTTCTGTAGTCATCAAGGATGTCCCTCCTACTGAGGCTGATCTTTTAGCAGCCAATCTCTAATATCTTGCAAAATCAGGGTGACAATACGCACGTGACGCAGTAAAAGCATGGCGAGTCAATTGTGCTGGCAGCCCGGATCCATGGTGCGAACGTAAGTTAAGCGAATGGGAAAGGTCCCTAGACCACGTCTCGTTGCGATGGTCTGGCATTGAGCTATGTATTGTGATCCACTCGAGAGCAGGAGTGGTGCGATTCAGAAGGTACCCCAACGCCAATACCGCGTCGGGTTTAAAATTGTGGAGTAGATGGGGAATGCGGTGGCCGACGTGAAGCTTAGGACCCGCGCTCAACGAGCACAGTCCAGCACCATGGCTTGGGTCACGTTGACAAGATCCTGACTTTTTAACCACAACTCAAAGCCCCGTTGGCCAGCAGATACGGCGGCTAAGTCACCCTGTAAGAGGGTCTTGTGACACAACACCGGCACGGGACGACGTGGGTTGATGGGGGATACGGATCCTCGCAAGTATCCGGTAATTCGGTGAATATCTTCGGGATCCGCCATGTCAATGGTCCGGCACATTAGAGCGGCCGCACATTTTTTTTCGCTAAGTTGTTGGTCTCCTGGGATGAGTACGATAGCGAATCCTTTCTCTCCATGGACGAGCAAGGTTTTGAAGACTCGGGCCAACGGTAGATTCAACTTTGTGGCCACCTCGTCTGCGGTCTTGTCAACCTCATCGTATTCGAGAACTTGATAAGGTACGCCGTGTTGCGAAAGCCATACCAACGCCCGACTTTTCATGCTATGGGCCACCCCTTTTGCTAGAACTACCTCCCAGTATAAGGAAGAGTGGCCGGAAGAGCAATCAGGTTAGGCGATCGGAAACCCTCTGTGACCCCACCGTAATCAGATCGACAGGAATCCATGGGTCCAAGTCCTCGACGTACGAACAATACGGGTAGCGGTCACAAATAACATATTGGTCGAACGTTAAGTGATTTTCCAGGATTCTCAAATGCGACTCGCGACATTTTGGACAAACCATGTACGTCATCACTGCCGATGTCCTCCTGAATACGATAGGATAGCCTTAGTAAAGCCCAAACATGTTACTAAACTGTTACGCTCCTTTCGTTCGGATCATGTCCGCGATGCGGTGGGTCCCGGATTTAATAAGAAGGGGAAAGATTTTCGATGAACCGGTCACCAATCGGGCTCTACAACGACACGAGGATGGCTCACTTGGCTCGTGTAAAAGACCATCGTGCGAATCTCTCAAGCGGTCTCTCTAGTTGATAGATAGAGAGACCGCTTGAGGTTAATTCCTTCTAGATTATGGTGCAAGAATCATGAGTTGCTGTCATATCCTGGGTTTATTTTGCTTCGGCAAAATCCTGGGGCCCGAACGAGTTGGCTGAGGCCTTGCGGGAACTGGAAGGCATTCTTGGGATCCCAGCGTCGTTTTACTGCCAGGAGTCGTTTCAAGTTTCCATCGTAATAATCTCGAGGCCAACGTTCGATACGACTGTCGCAATAATTGACGTAGGCACCCGATGTGTAAGGGAGCATCGAACGACGAAACTTTTCGACCCAACGGATGTGCGCATCGGTGTCTTCAGGTTTGGTCCAATAGGTTTGAAATTGCAGACAGGAACGGGCTTTCCGATGTGGGAATGCGGTGGCGTCCTCGGGCACTCGGGCAATCGCGCCGCCGTAGGTATCCAATTGGACTAACGCTGATGGTCCGGGAACATGAGTCAATGCGTTTTCGATAACCCGAATGGCCGGATCCGGAAAGATCTCGAACGTATAGGCTGAGGTATTTTTAAAGGTGTCGTGATGCGGCACCCCATGGGCGATCCAACGATGCGGTTCCGTAGCGATGCCGGCAAAATGTTTCACGGCATCAATGTAGGACATGGGACGGATGACTTTTTCGGTCATTCCTGCAATTTTAAAGAGCGGGGCTAACAGGGGTAACAATGCTTGGGGATCCCCCAAAAACTCTCCGGTTATGCTGACATGACCTGTCACCGCCGCTGGCAGGGTCAAAATGGCTACGATGCGGTCATCCAGGGTGAAGGGATCGGCCCACTGTTGGAAGCCTGGCACTACATCCCAGAGTCGGTCCCAAGTCCATTGCAAAAAGAAGATAGTGACGTCAGAGACGGGATGGGTTTTGAAGCGAAACTCTGTCACCACGCCAAAATTATTGCCACCACCTCCGCGCGACGCCCAAAACAGATCCGGATTCTGGGAGGAGGACGCCTCGACGAGTTGGCCTCGAGCATCCACCATGGAGAGTCCCACCACACTATCGCAGGTTAGACCGAACTTCCGTGAGACTAAGCCAAATCCGCCCCCTAGTGTCAACCCGGCGATACCAACCGTCGCACAGGAGCCACCCGGGATGGTCACCCTCCCCAGATCCCATAGTGATTGGTAGATATCGATAAGCTTAGCACCGGCACCTATTTTGGCGATACCGGTATCCGGGGCATAGTCCACATGGTTAATGGCGCTGACATCAATGACGATACCGCCATTTAATAGTGAATAAGCCTCGTAGCTATGACCACCACTCCGAATGCGGAATCGAACTCGATGACTAATTGCCCAGCGTATGGCTCGGATGACATCCATGGACTTTTGGCAGTAGACAATATAAGCCGGGGTAAACGGCGGGAATCTGGTGTTGTAATCGACGCGGGATTCGTTGTAAAGAGGGCTCCAAGGCGCCACGACAATTCCCGTCAAGGTATCTTGTAGCATCGCGCTGCCACCTCCTGTGACTCACTGGCAGTATATGGGGAATCGGGCAGGATGTGCTATCTAAAAGCACCCTCGTAGAAATTCATCCCCATGTAACACTGCCTTCGCGATCGGCCTGAGACCTTGAGGGAAATTGCGCGCGCCCCAGTCTTTTTACCAACATTTTGATCTAACATGGTGGGGTGGTGCCAACACCCAGCACCCCTTCCTCTGCAGCAGGTTTAAGCCACTTACTGCTGTGAGGATCTCCGATCGTATGTTGTAATAACATTTAGTGACGATGTTATGGATGAGCAGTTTGTCAGCATCGACGGCATCCGGAAGTGGGAACGCGAAGGACGCTTGACTCCGGTGCGTACCGTGACGAAT
>JAJYPK010000035.1 GCA_021795465.1 Bacillota bacterium | reverse complement strand
GCCGTCCCGTCCCTCTCAAAAGGGCGTTAAGGCGTAGTCCGGCTGAACCCCGGTATGTTGCTGGCGGGATAAGCGGTGGCGAGTCAGGAGGGTCACTCCGAGGGTCTCTCGACCCGCGACGCAGCCATGGTGGTTCCCCCAGAATCTCCGCCCTTTAGGGCGGGGAGGTTCAAAAAGCCATCAGAACGGTGGAAGATGGTGGAGAAAATCGCGGTACCAGAAGGCACTCTCTTTGGGAATTCTTTGCAAAGTGTCAAAGTCTACATAAAACAGGCCAAAGCGTTTCGCGTATCCCAAGGCCCATTCGAAATTATCTAGGAAGGACCAGATATAGTACCCCTGGACATTAGCACCTTGTGTCACGGCGTCGTGGACGGCATCGATATGGGCTTCCAAGTAGCGAATGCGATCCCTATCGGGAATGGTCCCAGTGCTTGGCACATCGGGATAGGCAGCGCCGTTTTCCGTGATGACCAGGGGAACCATCGGATAGTCGCGACTGAGTCGTAACAACAGATCGCGTAACCCCTGTGGCATAACAGGCCAACCCATGGCGGTCAGAGGTCCCTCTGGTCGGGCGACGGGTACCGGCCAGGCGGGGTTGGTGGCGGATGAGTTGCCGACAACCACGGTGCTAAAGTAGTAGTTGATGCCGAGAAAATCCAAGGGAACCTGGATCTGCGACATATCGTCAGGGAGGACCGCCGGCATGTGCCCAAAAATGGTTTCGAGGGCCGAAGGATACTGACCATAAAATATCGGATCTAAGTACCATCGATTGGCGAAGGCGTCTTGAAGCTCCACCGCCTTGATCGTTTCAACCGCGTCATTCTGACCATAAATCATGTTCAGATTGAGTGTAATGCCAACCGATGCGGAAGGGCGTACGGCCCGCATGGCACGGACGGCCCATCCGTGAGAAAGCAAGATGTTGTGGGCGGCCGACAAGGTAGCCTCGGGATCTTGGATCCCAGGGGCATGTTCTCCGGTTAAGTGCCCAAGCACGGCACTGCACCACGGTTCATTGTGGGTTATCCAGTGCCCTACCCGGTCACCGAGGACTCGGACCATGAGCGCGGCATACTCAGCAAAATGTTCTGCGGTGTCACGATTGACCCACCCTCCATCGGTTTGTAAGGCGAGCGGCAAATCCCAGTGATAAAGGGTTGCCGTAGGCGTGATGCCTTTTTCTAGCAACTTATCGACCAAGCGCTGATAAAAGTCGAGGCCTGTGGAGTTGATCGGGGACACTTTTCCTTCAGGTAAGATGCGGGGCCACGCGATGGAAAAGCGGTAGTGCGTTACGCCTAACATTTCTAATAGGTCGATATCCGCCGACATCCGATGGTAGTGATCGCAGGCCACATCCCCAGTATCGCCATGAAGAATTCGGCCCGCGGTATGACTGAAATCGTCCCAAATGGATAACCCTCGGCCGTCTTCAAATGCCGCACCCTCGATTTGGTAGGCTGCTGTGGCTACACCCCACTGGAATTCCGCTGGAAACCCTTCAACACCATACTTTAGGTTCATACCCGACTCACCATCCGTTTCTTGTGATCAAAAGATACAACAACATATCGCTTCGGGTTCGGGACGAAAAATAGGTCCCTATCAAAAATGCGGTGGTCATTGAACACGGTTATCCGATATGGTTGGATGCTTCCCTAAGGGAATTCCCAGGGACATCGTATCATTTATCTAAGCATCGAATCGTATCGATTGAAAAATCTTAATGACAGGACGATAGATCGGGAATATGCGACGTCAAAGGGGTACAGTGCGCCTCGCGATGCCCGGCCATTCAAGGGCAAAACTGAATCAGAGACCGACGAATACCGTCTAGAGTAGGGGAAATACGTAGGATGACCATGACATTGTGGTGGGAATTTCCGTTGAATACAAAATAATTGGGATCTTACAGAAATATGTCTTGACGAACTTAGTGAATTATAAAATAATGAGGGAGAATCGAAACGGTTCGATTGGAGGGTCATATGGCTACCATTCGGGATGTGGCGCGTTTGGCGGATGTCTCTGTGTCAACGGTGTCGTTGGTGTTTAGCCAACCGCACCGGGTCTCTGAGAGCACACGCCTTCGCGTGCAACAGGCGGTGGATCATTTAGAGTATCGCCCCAACGGCACGGCCCGGGATTTGCGAGTAAGGAAAACCAATACCATTGGCGTCTTGTTACATAACCTTAGCGGGCCATTTTATTCCGAACTGATCCGTGGGGTCGAGGAAGTTGCAGATATGTTAGGGTTGACAACCATCGCTGCAGGGTGTTCCAGTCATCAAGGACAAGGTTCCGTCAGATTACTGCACGAAGCCCGGATAGATGGTGCGATTGTCCTGGATCCCAGTATTGAATCCAAAGAACTCTTGCGTTATGCAAGAGAATCCCTACCCGTCGTGGTGCTAGATCGGCCACTGACCCATGATTTTCATTCGGAATATATAAGCGCCGTCGCCGCTGACCACGAATTGGGCGGATATCTTGCAGGGAATCACCTCTTGGATCAGGGGTTTCGCCGGTTTGCGTTTATTGCAGGACCTGTTGACTCCGGGGACAGCCATCTTCGTCACAGGGGATTCTTTCGTGCCCTCCACCGTGCGGAAATTGATACCGTGACGATCCCCGTCGTGTACAGCGATTTCACCGAGAACGGGGGCAAACGTGCGATGGGCACACTCTTGGAACAAGGGTGGAAATTGGATGCCATCTTTGCGGCTAATGATGAAATGGCTATTGGCGCAATGCAAGCTCTCGAAGAACATCACGTGAGCGTACCCAATGACGTGGCGGTCATGGGATTTGATGATATACGACTAGCACGATATGTGACGCCATCACTATCCACGATTCACCAACCGATGTATGAAGTCGGGAAAACTGCCATGAAAAAGTTGGAAGGCGCCCTAAACGGCACCTCGGATGGCGATGTTGAAATCCTCCCGGTAACCTTGGTGACACGGTCTTCCACCCTGGCACCATTAGCAAAGGAGGGGATTTCCTGAAATGGCTCTGGAGATGAGGAATCGGGCATTCTGGCTAGACGGGGTTCCCCATTTTATGTATGGGGGAGAACTGCATTATTTCCGCCTACCGGCTGCCCGATGGGCAGAACAATTGCAGCGCCTCCAGGCACTGGGGATTAGCATCGTAAGCACCTACGTACCGTGGTTATGGCACGAATCTCGGTCCCAAGAGTTTGACTTTATGGGTCAGACGCATCCACAACGCAACCTACAATTGTTTTTGTCTATGGCGGGGGACGCCGGACTAAAGGTCTTCATTCGGCCCGGTCCGTATGTGATGGCCGAACTACGCCAAGAAGGAATACCCTCGTGGCTCCTTGCGGAATATCCCGAGGTGGTTGCCCGCGGGTCCGATGGCGGACCTCATCCAACCGGTGCGGTCTCGTATTTACATCCGACATTTTTGAGTTTGGTGGACCGTTGGTACGCTCAATTGGCCTCTGCGATACGGCCTTATTTCGTAGAGTCTGGTGGGCCGATCGTCATGACCCAAGTGGATAATGAAATTGGCATGTTGCATTGGGTCAGTGGGAGTCGCGACACCCACCCGCTGGTCTTAGCCGCTTACCGGGAATTTTGTCAAACCACACAGGAGGATCCTGAAGCGTATTGGACACGAGGGCGGTTTTGGCGCCAATATCGAGCCGAGTACGTTGCGCACTTGATCCGCCAGGCAGAGTTGCATGGATTTCCTGGCCCTTATGTGGTCAACGTGCACGGTTTTCGAGATTTTTCGTTCTACAGTCGCGGCGTGGATTACCCTATTGGCTTGTCGCAGTTGTCTGGGGTTCCGACCAGCTCGAGTATGGTATTGGGAGGGGATTTTTACCCAGGTCACGTCACTTACGACAACTTTCACGACTTGGCACTGGCGACCCTTTATACCCGGGCGGTGAACGCTGTCGATGCGGCAACCTTTTCGCCGGAATTTCAGTCGGGGCGGTTTCAAGACCGTCCTCATGTGAACCCGTCAGATCTTGAGCTGTCGGCTCGTGTGAGCATTGCTCACGGGCTAAATGGAATCAATTGGTACATGCTGTCCTCGGGAGAAAATCCTGATGACATAGGCGTGTTTGGTCGCGACCACGGGTGGCAAGCACCGGTTGGTCTCGACGGTGAATATCGCGCATCGGCTACTGTTGTAAAGCATCTTGGGATGCTCATGCGAGATTTTGGGGAGAGTCTCGTCCAAACCGCAGTAGAGCCGGACATTCACATGGGGTTTTATTCGATGTATTACATGACCGAAGATGCCGAGACAGCGTCACATGCCGATATCATTGAGCACATCGTGTATCAGCGAGAAAATATGCATTTCGACGGAGTGTATCGACTCCTGGTCGCAGCCAATCTCCAGGTACAGGCTATCTGGGTTGATGCACCAGACAACCGATTGGACCCTACGGGGTGCCCCATCTTGTGGATGGCAACGACCCGGTATATGGATCGGCAATCTCAAGAGCGGTTGGCGGACTATGTTCTATCTGGTGGAACCCTGGTGATTGGCCCGGAAATTCCCACCGAAGACTTAAATGGGGGTGTCTGTCGCGTCCTATTGGATGCGTTGGATCTTACCCAGGCCACGACCACAGGTTATCGCGGCGTGGCCAGCATCGGTTCATGGGATTCCGTCTATTGTCCTACCTACGCAACCTTTGGGGAGCATCCCAAGCAGCGCGTGTTGGGACGCCTCGTCCACAACCACGAAGTCGTGGCGTTTGACAAACCGTGTGGTTTGGGCCGCGTGGTGGTGATGGGGGTGGGCTGGTCCGCCCTCTACGACAGTTACCATGCCGTGATTCGTGAATTGGTCGCCACCATTAGGGAACGACCTCCGGTCTTGACCAGCGAAAATGCCTGGGTCCACGTAGTGGCCCGACAAGGGGTGAAGGGAAACTTTCTCTTTGCCCATAATTTACACGAAACGGAAAGCGAGACCGTGGTCACCCTGTCTCTTACGGAGACCGACGTTGTCGAGTGGCCCATCTCCCTTAAGCCGCGTCAAGGTCTGATGTTGCCTTATGGCGGTGTTGCAATTGCCGGGACTCCATTCCTGGTGGAATTTACGACGGCAGAAATCAGCCGGGGGGCCGAAAACACCTTATGGATTCACCGCTCCCCTAGGTCTGGATATGCTACATTGCGCAAGGTTGGACCGGAACCATCCGAACTCCGCATGATCCGTGGCTCAGGGATTCTGTCTACCCATGACAATCTCGTGACGGTGCGCTGGGAACACGATCATGAGGCCATTCCGATCCATCTGAAAGTTTTCAACTAGGAGGATCCCGCGTCGGGTCTCCTCAATCATTCACTTATAGGTCCCGTCTCTTAAAAAGGAGGGTAACTTCGATGAAACGATTGCGATTGGGATTGATAGCTACCGTGTTGTCCGGGACAACGCTATTGGCGTTGTCAGGCTGTGGTACTGCTTCAACTAAGACGGCGGCTGCAAACGTGCCGCTCACCGTCATTCCGGGGCTCAATGGCGCTTTTGCTGATAATTTTAATCCGTATTCTTCGAGTGCGTTAAGCGGTACCTTGGGATTAATATATCAGCCGTTGTTTTACTTCAATTTAGTGGGACCCCAAGTCTACGGACTTTTAGGCAAGTCTTATCACTGGAGCAACGGCAATCGCACCTTGACGGTGACATTGCGGCCCAATGTGAAATGGTCCAACGGAAAGCCGGTCACGGTCAGCGACGTGCTCTATAGTTACAACATCTTACGTAAGTTTCCGAGCTTGGACACCAGTGGCATCTGGACCCATCTTAGCTCGGTCAGTGCGCACGGTAGTAATCAGGTGGTGTTCCAGTTCCGCACACCCGACGTTCCGTACGGCAATTTTGTTCTTGGCGACGTGTACATTGTGCCTAAAAGCATCTGGAGTACTTTTTCCAATCCGGCCAAGGTAACCAACACCAAGCCGATAGGCACCGGACCGTATTTAGTCCACTCGTTCGCCACCCAGGTGTATACCTACGTGGCAAATTCCCGCTACTGGGGCGGGAAACCCAAAGTGCATGAACTGAAATACTTAGACTACAGTAGTGGTCAGAGTGCTCAATTGGCTTTGGCAGCCGGTCATGTCGATTGGACCGACTTGTTCTTTCCTAACATCCAAAAAGTCTATGTGAACAAGGCGCCAAAATATAATCGCTATTGGTTCTCTGTAGGCGGAACCAATATGTTGTATCCTAACTTGAAAAATCCTTTGCTGTCCAAGCTGGCCGTTCGCCAAGCGATTAGCGAAGCGATTAACCGGACGAAACTCGATAAGGTGGGCGAATATGGGTATGAGGCGCCTGCGACGCCGACCGGATTAGTTCTGCCGCCGCAAAAATCTTGGATCGCGCCGAACTTGCCGGCAAAATACCGCCAGTTTACTTACAGTCCACAAAAAGCCATCCATACTTTAGAGGCGGCTGGATTTAAACGCAACGCCAAGGGGGTGTTCACGGCGCCCAATGGCACCCCACTGTCCTTTACTCTGGAGGTACCTACGGGGTGGGTCGACTGGGACGCTGACTGCGCGTTGATGGCCCATGAGTTGAAAAAAGTGGGCATCAACGTCACGGTTCAACAGTTGAGTTTTGGGGCATATTACTCCAACATCACGTCGGGGCATTATCAACTGGCCATGTCATGGAGTGGCAATGGGTCTACCCCGTACTATCTGTACCAAGCGTTGTTGCAACCTAAAAACCCGGGAAATTTCGAGCAGTGGTCCAATGCACAAACCACAGCCGCTCTGACCGCATACCGTCGAACCAGTAATGTGGCGCTACAACATCAGGCCATTAATGTCTTGGAAAATGCCGTAGCAAAGAATCTCCCGGCCATCCCTTTGATTTACGGAGCCACGTGGTACGAATATAGCACGAAACACTTCACAGGGTGGCCGACAGCACAAAATCCCTATGCACAACCTGCACCGTACAACTATCCTGCCGAGGGCATTGTGCTCTCACACTTGAAACCTCGCGGGTAAGGTTAGGAGGTGTCTGATGCGATTTATCGGACAACGTTTAGGCTTTCTGGTACTGTCCCTGTGGGCCGCGGCCACGATTAACTTTGTGTTACCGCGGCTTATGCCGGGAAATCCTGCCGTCCTGATGATTGGGCGTTTTAAGGGCCAATTGAGTGCCCGTGCGCTGCATGCCTTAGAGTTGCAATTCGGAGTCACTCATCAGCCGCTTTGGAATCAGTACCTCATCTACTTGGGGAACTTGATCCATGGCCGGTGGGGGTTGTCCCTCACCTACTATCCGGTCCCGGTATCGAAAATCATTGCGCAAAGTTTACCGTGGACACTGGGGCTGGTCGGGGTAGCGACGATCATTAGCGTAATCCTGGGATTGGCGCTGGGTGTTTACATTGCATGGCATCGGGGTGGCAAATGGGACGCTGTATTGCCGATCATGGCTACATTTACGGCAGCGATACCATATTTTTGGCTGGGGCTTATCTTGCTCTTCGTGTTGGGCTATTTATGGCATTGGTTTCCTTTGGCCCACGCGTATTCCAGTAGCCTTTCACCAAGTTTCACATGGACCTTTATAAGCAACATGCTGTACCATGCACTGCTACCCGCGATGACCATTGTCGTGAGCTCCATGGGAGGATGGCTCTTGGGAATGCGCAACAACATGATCCAAACCCTCGGGGAAGACTACGTGTTGTTTGGGGAGGCACGAGGCTTGTCAGAGCGTCGCCTGATGGTACACTATGCGGCACGGAACGCGATTTTGCCCAGCATGACCGGATTCGCCATGGCGATAGGATTCGTCGTCGGTGGAGCCCTTTTGACCGAGGTGGTGTTCTCCTATCCCGGGGTTGGGTACCAACTGTTGGCGGCGGTTCAAAATGAAGACTATCCCTTGATGCAGGGCATTTTCCTTATCATCGCGTTCTCGGTGCTCGTGACCAACTTTCTAGTCGAGATCCTCTATGGCAAACTGGATCCTCGAACCCGGGGAGGTGGTATCCAGTGAGTACTCCGCTGGGATCGTCGATGATCACGACGAATGGCCCTAAGAGCCGGAAAACACGAGGGCGCTGGCAGACTTGGCTCGACATTATTCGACGTGATAAGCGTCCGGCCTGGGGGCTCGCTATTCTTTTGGTGTTTGTAGTCCTTGCCGTTTTCGCTCCAGTCTTCAGTCCTTATTCTCCGACGGCTTCATCATTCTCTCCTTTTATGGGACCGAGTGCGAACCACTGGTTTGGGACTACGGCTAGTGGGCAAGACGTGTGGTCTCAATTTCTTTATGGAGGGCGCATATCGCTTTCGGTGGGCTTTGCATCGGGCTTCATCGCGACCGTTTTAGCGATTGTTTTGGGGATGCTCCCGGCGTATTTGGGTGGGTGGGTGGATACCATCATGGCGACTGTGACGAACATTATGTTAGTGATTCCCGGCTTACCGTTGCTGATTGTCATCACGGCGTATGTCCATCAAACCGGCCCCCTGACGATTGCGTTGGTGATTGGCCTCACCGGATGGGCCTGGGGAGCGCGCATCCTTCGGTCGCAGACCTTGACGCTATCACGTCGCGACTTTGTTGCGGCGGCGCGTTTAGCCGGGGAACATCGCTGGCGGGTACTAGTAGCAGAAATTCTCCCGAATATGCTGTCGCTCGTCATTGCGAATCTGGTATTTGCCACCATTGGAGCAATTTTGGCCGAAGCGAGTCTGGAGTTTTTAGGACTAGGCAATCCGAGTGCGGTGACCTGGGGCACCATGTTGTATTGGGCGGATTCGGGTGGGGCGTTGCTTAACGGGGCTTGGTGGTGGATTGTGCCGCCCGGCCTAGCGATTGCCCTGGTGGGATTAAGTCTGGCCCTCATCAATTTCGGGGTGGATCAAGTGTCCAATCCCCGCCTGCGACTGAATCGGATCAAGTCCAAAAAACATGACAAAGGAGTTCGATGATGAATGTCGCAATGGCTGTTGAGCATCTTGATGTTGCCTACCGCACGCCGAATGGCTTAGTGTCCGTCCTAAGAGACATCTCATTAACCCTCTATCATGACGAAATTCTTGGAGTGGTAGGGGAGTCGGGAAGTGGCAAATCGACACTGGCCCAGACCATCATGCGTCTTTTCAAACCCGATGTAGCCAGCATAACGGGCCGGGTTGTGGTGGGCGAGCAGGACCTCTACACCGTGTCACCGAGAACCTTGCGTGAGGTGCGTTGGCGGGACGTGGCCATGGTTTTTCAAAGTTCGATGAATGCGTTGAATCCGGTGATTTCGATTCAAGCGCATTTTACCGATACCCTGTTGGCCCATCTGCCGCACTTGACCGCGAAAGAAATAGAGGAGCGCACCCGGAACTTGCTGCAACAGGTCCGCTTAAGTCCGGCGATAGCCAGGAATTATCCTCATGAGCTGTCTGGAGGGATGCGCCAACGGGTGGTGATTGCATTGGCGTTGGCTCTGGACCCTGAAGTCTTAATTATGGACGAACCCACAACGGCGCTCGATGTTGTGGTCCAGCGGTCAATCCTTAACGAAATTGCGGCTATTCAGCGACAGCGCCGATTGGCGGTCTTGCTGATTAGTCATGATTTCAGCTTGGTGTCGAGTCTTGCACAGCGAATTGCCGTTATGTACGCGGGACAGTTGATGGAAATTACTGAGCACGGGATGAATTCCGATGCATCGGTGGCGCATCATCCATACACTGAGGGTCTCATAGCGGCGATTCCCCAGCTGTTGGGGAATCGGGTGCGAATCGATGGCATCCCCGGTGACCCACCCGATCTGGCCGAGCTTGGCACGGGGTGTCCGTTTTATGATCGTTGTCCCAAACGCCTAGCGATGTGCGAAACCACTCCACTGCCGCCACGATCTACCAAGACGTTCATTCGATGTCACGCGATGCCGGATATAGAGGAGGGCAATCATGAAGGATAACGCCGTGATTCGTGCCGAGAATCTTACCATTCGATTCGCCCGACGGAAGATGCCCGATATCTTGGCAGTCCGGTCGGTCAGTCTTTCGATAGGAGAAAAGGAAACTGTGGCTCTGGTGGGAGAGTCGGGGAGTGGCAAGACGACCATGGGACGAGCCTTAGTTCGTTTATTACGTCCGAGCCGCGGAACGGTATGGTTTAAAGGTCAAAACGTGACGACGATCCATGGGAAACGCTTGCGACACTATCATAGTCAAGCCCAATTGATTTTTCAGGATCCCTTTGCGTCTCTCAACCCCTTTCATACGGTGGGCTATCATTTAGAGCGTCCTTTGATGAACCTCCGGGGACTCTCCGAACGCGTAGCGCGGGAGACGGTGTCGGATTTATTGATGCAAGTCGGGCTCACCCCCACTTTGGTTTACCAAAGGAAGTATCCGCATGAGTTATCGGGAGGACAACGTCAACGCGTGGCGATTGCCCGAGCTTTGGCGGGGAATCCGGCGCTTGTGGTCGCGGACGAACCGATTTCCATGCTGGACGTATCCCTGCGCGCAGAAGTGCTTAGGTTGCTACAATCGATTCAAGAGCAACATGGTCTCAGTTATCTCTATATCACCCATGATCTGGCGTCGGCCCGATATCTCGCGCACCGTATCGCCGTGATGTATGGGGCGTCTATTGTTGAGATGGCAACGGCTGAGACTTTGGTTCGATCACCTGCGCATCCCTACACCCACCTGTTGCTGGCTGCTTCGGTGGGTTCCGCCACCGATGCGCTTCCTGAAACTCAGTCGGGGGCACCTGACCTTACGGAGTCCCGTGTGGGCTGCCCGTTCGCGCCGCGATGTCCCCTAGTCATGGACCGTTGTCGGGTCGAGACACCCCCATTGGTTGAAGTCGAACCGGACCACGTCTCCGCGTGCTTTCTTCATCAAGAGGGAACTCCGTAGCGCTCGTGGATGGATGGTGTAAGCGCGAATACTCGGCACCGCCATCGGGTTCGAATCGCATCGGATGTTTGAGGTGCACCTATTTGGTACTATAGAATAGGAATAGGCACGTTACGACTAGAGGGGTAGGTCGATTGGAATGGACCAAGTGGATATCCGGCAGAAATTTGTGGTGGAAAGGTTTTGTGCTGGGAATTCTCGTCAGTCTTTCTAGTGTGCTGACGGGTTGTGGAGTACACACGCACCCCGTCTCAAATCCAACTAAACTCACCGTTTCCTTCCGTACGATGGATCATCTTCCCTCTCCGCCAAGGTGGATGAAATCTTCGGGGATCAGCATCGTGGATGAAGGATTTGCCACAGGTTACATCCTGAATGCCCTGCATAACATTCTAATATGGGAAAAGGGAAGGTGGCGGTTTCAAATCGAAGGCCCTTTCGTGGTGAGTTCACGGGTGCCACAAGCACATGCACTATACCAAACATTCGAAAAGACAACGCTTCCCGGCCACGGCGTCATTACCCTCATGGAAACCTCTCACGCGTGGACAGCCACGGTTAATTACCTAGTACAGGCCCAACCTTCCCACCGGTATGAAGAGGCCTCCTTTCCGGTGGCGTGGAGCAATATGGACTTAGTGAAGGTGATTTTACAGAACCTAGTGGATAGCCCTACTATACGCCACCACTCCATGACATGCGTTATAGGGTTGTCTATTCAGCACTTGAACCTCTTTGACAAGGTAGGGCGATGTTATTAGTGGGCGCGATGAGACCGAATCTCGTGTGGCCCTGTCGAATTTTGAGACGTTCTACCTGCACATGGCTTTGGACACATCAGGAAATTCGTGAGCTTTTAAACGAACTTCGTCTTGCGGACTTCTCACCCAAGCTGCATAACATCTGCGCATCGTAAGGCGGCGGTCCATGGCCTGTATAGCCTATGGATGAGCAACGCAACGCCGTCGGTGTTCTTTCGATTGCCAACCGTATGCGAATGGCTGGCGCTTCTCAGCACGGGCAAGCCTGCCCGACGAAGCAATCGTGCGGTTATACGACAAACGGTGGGACATTGAGACGTTCGTTAAAGACTTTCGAGGGACTCTGCGCCACACTGGGAGAAAAACTATTCACGAGTGCTTAGTCTCACGTCCTTTAGGCGGTCTTCGCCAGGCCGGGTCTCTCCCGGTCTCCTGTGCCGACACCAACGTACGACGCCAATGGCCAGGTGGAAGGATTGGAATCGGTGTGTGAGGCAATGGGTAACTGCCCGCGGGTTACCTATGCGGCGCGACATGCGGAGAGGCAAAAGGGAGAAAGTCGAGAAAGATAAATAGGAGTTTTTGCTACGCGAGGGATGCTTAATGCTTACCGTCGATTCTCCAATACGAAGCGAAAGATAGCTTTGTTGTTGCCGGTGAGTCCCTTGATGTGAATCATGGTCTTTAGGGATTCTGACCCGAAGCGATCCCATAGTTTACCAAAGCATTCGTCGGCAAATGCACTGGTCATGATTTCGATGTTTTGTAAATCAAGGGTTACCGGTTGTTCCTTGTCAATCTGTTCGACAAGGAACGCTCTCACACGCCTTGCTAGTTCCCTACTTCCTAAGATCTCGGTGCCCGTCCATGTCTTTACATCAATCGTTTGAAGACTTTCGGCGGCACTCATTCATCCTCGACCTCCCACAGATCGTCATCATCCAAATCGTCTGGATGCCCAAGAATTTCTTCCATATCTAACTTCTTTCGTAAATCTAGTGTACAATTGATTGTCGTCCCGGGCCAAGATAGAGGTATTTCAGTAATTTCAATGCTTCCCGGCCGGATAACCGCGATGGCCTTGCCACTAATCACCACGAGTCTTGCGTGAAGACCGCTATGGCTTACGATCATATTCACTAAGTATAACCCATTTCCCGCGCCATCAGTCCCCTTCTTCGAGGACCATCCCTTCTGCAGGCCCAGTTCTAGGGCCTCGGTATCAGGGCCATTCCATGTCGGATGGGATTCCTGAATACTTCCGGAAAAGCCAATCCCGGTATCGCACACGGCAATTTGAACAATATCTTTGCTAGGAAACACCTGGCCAAACACTAATCCGCCCTTAAGCGTCCTGGCATGGACGATCACATTACCTATCAATTCGTTAAGAGACCACGTCGTAGCCCATTGAACCCCCTGTTCCAAACGCGAGCGTCGTAGAATACTCTTAATGTCGTTAACGAGAGGCTCGATACGGTCGTGTCCTGGGACCCAGACCGCCGGAATAAATCGGCCATCGGGATCGTGCTCAACGAACTCTAACCGCTTGGTAAACCCGAACATATCCGCGAATTTCATGCGTTGCAAATAAGAATACACCGCAGAAGAAGGAGCAAGCGTGTGCCAACGACTCATGGTAGCCAAGGCCGCAAGGGGGGCTACCCCTCCCGGCTCGACCCATTCCAGATCATGGAAAGATACATCAGACTGACGCTCATGTATCAAGCGACTAATCCATTGTTCTCCCGCCATTAATCCGTCTACCAGAGCGTCTTCGGTTAACTGCCTTGGAATTGATATCATGGTTTCTCGTTCCCGTTTCATAGACCTAAGCTTGACACTCCCCACGGCTAAAGCTCGTCGTTCGCAATCGAATCTGTGGTTACTTTTGCGCAGGATATTCGCTGCGCCATTCACGTCGGCGTTGAGTATGAGAGCATCTTTCGTGCGATACGACCCACGCTTGATCCGTTTGCCACGGAATAGGACCGTTTGATGTGTGCCATTCCAAAGGAGAATGGCACCGCCGTCCAGAAAACTGGCGTTTGATGGGTAGCGTTCTTCCTGTTCAACATAGTGAATGCCATAGTGTTCACACAGCGTTTCGAGTTGGTTGCGCAGGTGACCGTGGGGAATCTGCACCCCGTTTTGGTTGTTCCGCTGGCCCATAGTCGCGCCTTGTTTCCAATCCGAATTATAGCCCACCACGATTTGAACTATGTGATGGGCTAAGCAAGAGTTCCCAATGGACCGCGCCGCTTTCCTCATGAGATCGTTCACGCGATGATTGCGATTGATCGTAATACGTGCTATCTGTTCGGAACACGATAGTTTTTGCTGATCCCGGATCGACTGCAATGGCGCTAAGCGCCTGTTGTACAGATGGTTAAGGGATTTGAGGTATTTTCTGTCGATGATGAACGACGACCCATCCGTACTGTTGACGCATGTGGCGAGGCTATCCAAACCCAAGTCAATGGTCAGAGCCAGAGCGTTCGACAAAGATATTATATATTGACGCTCCCCACGCCTAAAGCTCGTCGCTCGAAGTCGAGTCTATGGTTACTTTTACGTAATATTAGCCTATCACAATTCACCAAGTGCGTAAACCGCAAAGATTCGCCTGACAGCGAGCGCCTTATATCCCCCTGACAGATTCGGAACATTGGTTGTGATCGGTCGGATCACATTCCTCTACGTGATCCGACCGATTAGAATCTTAACGTTTAAGGCGAGACGCTCGAGCATCGCCATACGTGCCATCGTAGCGGGTAAACTCATCACTGGCCAACCAGTAGATGACGGATACCACGCGGTCGAGGAAGTATCGATCATGAGATACCACAATGAGGGTTCCCGAAAAATCGTCCAATATTGTCTCCAGTACTTCGCGTGACTCGATGTCAAGATGGTTGGTCGGCTCGTCGAGGACCAAGGTATTGATGCCTTGACACATCAGTTGTGCTAGCCGTAGACGCATCTGCTCACCACCACTGAGGGATCCGACGGGACGAAACACGTGTTCTCCGTAAAAAAGAAAGCGTGCCAGGTGATGACGGGCTTCTCCCATTTCCATAGGGGCCACGTCGCGAAACCGATCGATTAGACGCTCTTGCGGGTTAACACCCGCATCCCAGATTTCCTGAGAGAGGGTTCCCATTTTGACCGAAGGTCCACGAACGATATGACCCGAGCCCGGTAAGGTATCGCCGGTTATCAGTTTAATGAGCGTTGTCTTCCCGACGCCATTGGACCCGACGATCCCGATTCTATCGCCGAACGCTACGGCCAAATCTAGGGGTCCAAACAGAATCCGATCGGCAACCGATTTTACAACACCAGAGAGTCGGACCACATCGTGTCCGCTGCGACCTTTTGCATCGAGATTTAAACGCATGGTCGGACGCTCTCTTTGCGGGCGGTCTAAACGTGGGATGCGATCGAGTGCTTTCTGAATGCTAGATGCGCGTCGATGTAAGGCTTCGCTAGGTGGATGGGAACGGTTGGCCCAGTCGCGAAGCCGTTTAATCGCCATCTCCATATGCCGAATCTTGTCCTGTTGAACCTTGTAGGCCTCGAATTCTGCCAGGATGCGGCGTTCGCGTTCGTTGACATAACGGGAATAGTGGCCAATATAGGGAGTTAAGGCGCCGCCTTCGACTTCCCAGATTTTTGTCACCACGCGATCTAGAAAGTAGCGATCGTGGGAGACCAGAATGAGGGCGCCACGGTAGTGGCACAGATACTGTTCCAACCACTCGATCGTTGCAAGATCTAAGTGATTCGTCGGCTCGTCAAGCACGAGGCAATCAGGCTCGGAGACTAGGGCTCGAGCTAAGGCCACTTTGGTTTTCTCCCCTCCGCTGAGAGTGCCGAAGGGGGTACTGAGAACGTCTGGATCAAATCCAAATCCACGAATGATACCGGTTACTCGCGATTCGATAGCATAGCCATCGAGCTCGGCCAGTTGGGTAAGACACCGATCATAGTCGTGAGCTAAGGCGTTGATAGCTGCGGGCGTTGTACTCTTTGCCATCATGTCAGCGGTTTCGGTAAGGTGTTCATGGATTGCGATGATGTGGGCGAACGCTCCCTCGATAACCGATTTCACCGGTGTATCCAACGCGACCTCGGGGAGTTGAGATACGTACCCAATACTAAGGCCTTTGCGCCAGTGAATGGTTCCGGAATCCGGTGACTCTTCGCGGGTGATTATGCGCAATAGGGTGGTCTTACCAGAACCATTGGGACCGACTACGGCCACCCGATCTTGGTCCATAAGTTCGCACGTGATATCGGATAAGACTGGCTCAAACCCAAATCCTTTAGAAATTTCGGATAGACCCACAACGACCATAATAAAGAACCCCCTCTAGTAATAAAAAGCCTCGAGCCGATGGGCTCGAGGACATTACCGAGGGCTCTTGGTCACAGAAGCGTGTGCCGAGGCCATCCGGTATCGCCGGAGCCCAAATTACGAAAAGGGCAGACTACACCCTTGGGCTCACGTATAGCATGGCCTTGGTCGGTTGGTGCGGTAATGCCAAGTCCCAATACGATCACCAGATGTCCCTCCTTTAGATCTCTATGAGGACATTGTAGGGGATTTGGTGGACGATGACAACATGAACGGTGCGTTGCGACCTTTGATCCAGTTCAATGGCAGAGGATAGGCTATTAATGGAGCACGTTCGACGTGCGTGAGCGAGTTCACCGCCATCGAGATTTCCTAAAGAGGGCTTTGCCTACGTAGTCGTACCTTACATATGAGTCCTAGCGTTGAACCGAGAGTGAAGGTATGTGATGATGGGAATCGCAAGCGAACCGGATAATCCGGAAACTTGTGTGTACTAAGTACCCAAAGGATGACGCGGATTGAGCACGCAATGGGATGCCTATCTAACGGAATACGTGGGGACACCTTATACGACCGAACGGATTTCTGGGGTGGGAGGGCCGGGGTGCCACGTGGTTCGAGGTTCTCGTGGGGAAGCGATTTTGAAATATGAAATACCCGAGCGCGAAGAGTACTTCTATCGAGTCGTGGCACCTCGATTAAGCCGTGAGGGTCTAGCCTCTGCCTCATTGCTAGCGTCCGGGACAAGCCCTACGTGGATTCTCTTGGAACGCTTACCCTCGACACTTCCGACCGACCGATGGCAGGGAGATCGGGACGTGATGAGATACCTTGCACGTTGGCATCAGCTCAGCGACCACCTGGTTCCCGATTTGCGTGTGGGGTATGATTATGCGTGGGACGGCCATGCGTTCGAGGAATTAACTGGATGGGTTGGCACGGATACGCTATCCCGTCTGGAATCCATTGTAGACGAGCGTCACGATGCTTTCTTAGACCTCTTTGAACCCATTACCTGGATCCACGGAGATCCCAACCCTACCAATTGGTTGCTGACGGCTTCGGGGGACGTGACCCTGGTGGATTGGTCGCGTTTCGGCAAAGCGAACCCGGCCCTGGATTTAGCCGTAAGCATCCCAGGGATGCCGACCTGGGATCTGATTCTTAGCCAGGCGAAGAAATACCTTGTTTTTAATCCTGCGATTAAGAAGAGCGCGGAAGCACTGGCACAAACAACTGCACTGGGTAAGCTATGGACTTTTATGGACTTTCTTCTTATGGGAAAACGGGGCGAACTGAGCATTGAAGGAAACCAGGGGATCAACATGCTTTCGTTACGGCTTGACCCATGGTTGCGCGCTCTATTTTAGGTATGCCGATCAAAAACATTTGAGCCGACACCGGACGACTGATTAATTAGCACCGAATCCACCATGATGTCCCACAATCGTCCGTTCCCGGATTCGCCCGTGATGCGCCGCAAAAACCCTGTCTTCATGTCGATCCATAGTTGCCAGAAATTCACACCTTCACCAATGTCCATATCACGATCCCAGTCATCGAGCATCATGGTCTTATATTTGTTCGCTCGGTCACGATCCATGAGGTCGTGACGCCATGATTGTGATGCAAGAACATGCACGATCTCATCCGGGGCGTCTACGTCATCGCTTGAGGGTTGGTATCCGTCGTCCACTAACAGACTACACGACGTCGCCCACAGTGCTGGATTTAACCAAGCCCACAGTTGCGCATTTTCGGCCGGGCCAAGATACGGTCGCCCAAATATCAGATCGTCTCCGCGCGTAAATTGAGTCTCCTTAGCCCTCGTCACGGAACCATTTTGATAAGGAACTCCATCACGCCAGAGGGTCCACTCGTCTCCCACCGTGACATAGCTGAGGACTCTTCCATTGAAGAAGGTTTGGTCGAGCCGCCAGTGGTCTGGCGCTTGCCACCAAGCCTTGTACTGGTGCACTGAGGTGATCACATCCTCGGGTCTCAAAAAACGCGATCGAGCCGGATGATCGTCCACTCGAAAATGGGCCTTACGGGCAGTAGCAACCAAATCATCCACTCCGTCCCACGCACACAACATGACCTGGCGGATCTCGTCAATACTGATCATGGGCGTCACGGATCACTCGCGGAATCTTCATAGACATAACCGCCTCCATGTGTACCAAATTAATGGTACATTATAGGTATTCGGAGGACTCTCATCGATCTCCTGCTCAAAGACGCCAAAACTTGTCGACCGATAGCGGCCGTTCCCAACGAGATTGTTGGCGTCTTTACAAAGAACGGAGTGTTTACGTCCGACCGGGACTCTGTCAATACGCAAACCATAGTGATGGGCTCTTAGGACCTATCATTTTTTTCGAAGGGCTTTCTTAAGCATCAGTGCACACCTGTGAACCATTGAGGGATACTTGCCAAAAAAGGATGGGAGATCGATGAGTCTACGACATGGCATCACACCGATGATTCTTGGTGCCATGCTTCTTGGCTTAGGTGGGTGCGGCGTCTTTGGAACGCCGTCCCAACCCCTTGCGCCTCCGGCAAAAGAATCGTGGTTGATAGCCTCTCAGGGCCTCCAAAAATGGCGTATATCCTTCACTCCATCCCTCGATTTTACTGTGCACTATTTGGGACACCCCATGTTTTCCAATACGATGTTAACCCTGTTCACGCGCCCCCCACAGGGTGCCCACTGGCACCGCTTCTATACCACGGGGCCAGGCATGGTGGAGTATCGGAAGTGGGGAGGAGGCCCCTCCGTTCGGGGTGAAGCCTTCGTGGGGCAAGTTAAGCTCGTCGTGACCTGGATGACGGGGAAAAATTCTCACGAAGGCTATGCGGTCTATCAAGTTCGGATTCTCAAGCATCCCCCACACAATGGGTAAATGTGACTAAAACCCCATGACGTCAATCATCGGTCAATATGCCGTGCAGGGGGATGACAACAAAGCAAACGGCTCACCAGTTGTCGCATAGATTGCGCGTTAGGCCTGGTGAGCACGGTACGTATGCGAATTCGAAAGAGACCCCTTGCTGTCACTTTTTTTAGCCTCGGGTGGAGGACGACATTAGCTGCCCGATGCGCCGCATCGCCTCAACTAGTTGGTCTGAGGAAGCCGTTAGCGATATGCGTACATATCCCTCACCGGCTTCACCGAAGCCCGTACCGGGCGCGAGCACGACGTCAGCATCGCGGAGCACCCGATCACAAAATTTCACGGCGCTTTCAGAAGTCGGGATCGGGCACCAGACGAATACACTGCCTTCCGAGGGAGGGATCTCCCATCCTGCCTCGGCCGCACTTGCAATTAACAAATCGCGTCGGTGTTGATAAAGGGTTCGTAGCTGAGCCAAGGCTTCTGGCGGTTGGCCTAATGCGGCAATTCCCGCCATTTGGATAGCCCCAAATTGACTACAGTGCAAATGGTCTTGTAGGAGGTCCAGATATCGGATGAGGGTGGGATTCCCGACGGCAAACCCCAGGCGCCAGCCCGCCATGTTATAAGATTTTGACACGGTGGTAAATTCGACACCTACGTCTTTGCCACCGGGACGTGATAACAGACTGACGGACTGTCTGCCATCAAACGTAATGTCGCCGTACGCCAGGTCGTGCGCTAGGACCACATGGTCTTTGGACGCGAGGCGGATCACTTCGTCCAAAAATTGGGGAGAGGCTAAACGCCCAGTCGGGTTGTTGGGATAGTTGAGGAACGCGAGTTTGGCGCTGGGAACCCACGCGCCAAGATCCGGCAAAAAGTCGAGGTCGGGGCGCAGTGGCAACGACATCATTTCAGCACCCGCTAACCGGATCCCCGACCAATAGTCGGGGTATCCGGGATCCGGGACCATCGCTGTATCTCCGGGATTCAGGAGGGCTAATGAAATCTCTTGAAGACCAATCTTGCTCCCGATTAAAATTGAGACTTCGCGATCGGGGTCAATGACCACGCCGTATCGCACCAGATACCAATCGGCAACGGCTCGTTTAAGCTCGAAAAGGCCATTAAAGGGAATATACCGGTGATAAAGCGGATTGTCCGCGGCGTTTTTTAGAGCGTCAACAATAGCGGTCGGAGTACTTTGATCAGGATTGCCCTGACCGAGATTAATGACGGGATGTCCCGCTTGGCGTAACTTTTCAGCTCTTCCTACTAAGTCAGCAAAGAATTGTGGAGGAAGGTTTAAGAGGCGCTCTGATGGATTAATCGACACACTAGATTCTCCTTTTTTGGAGTGGTTGGGGGATGCGAACGCCGCTGTTTCTCTTTCGGAGAGGTCGTCGTGAGAAGACGGCAACGCACGAAATAACCGAGCCGATCCCTCAAAGTGAGAGTTCTTGGCCATTAATGGCATCCACCACTTCGTGGGTATGAGGGGAAATGAGTTGTGAGTCGCATCACGAAATCTTCTTCGATAAGACTTCCGCCAAGATCGGAGACGATGATGATCGGAGGACTAGACTCCCGTGCCATGGCAGACCTCCTGCACGGTGTCCATTAGGACTCGCGCACCGGCTTCTGTGCCACGGGGATGGCCGTGAATGGCACTACCTGCGTTGACCACGATGTCGTATCCAAAGTCTTCGATGAGTTGGGAAATGAGGCCGGCATGAATCCCCGTCGAAGGGCCAGACACCACTTCGGGAAATGGGGAAGGTTCGACATGGTGTTGATGAACGGCGAGCGCCAGGTCACGATCCATCCCCACGCTGCCATATGGCGAGGGAAAGAGCACAATATCAGCTCCGGCTAATCGGGGGAGTTGCCCCAAAAGAATGTCGGGCGCGATGCCATACCCATGCGGTGCAATCATTCCGCCCACAAATGCCGGATGCGCAATGAGGGGGACCTCGACCCCTTGTTTACGTAAGTCCATTAGCACGTCAAGCCCTACGACGAACGGAGACACTAAAAAGCCCTCTGCACCTAATTCGACCGCACGGCGTGCCTTGTCTAGAATTTGCTTAGGGGTGCCAACTAAATTTGGGGCGTACAGTCCACGTTGTCCCGTACGATCGAGCCGCTGATCTAAAAGCCGACGAGCGATGGGGATACGTTCGAATAAAGGCGCATGGTCGTCGTGGAAAAAAATCTCATCATCTTTAATCCAATCCACCCCACCCGCGAGTTGTTGCTCAAATGCTTCTGTGAATTCATCCAGTCGGATCCCATTTTCTCGTTTAAAAATCGACATCACGAACGGTCGATGATACACGGCGAATTTTGCACGTAGGCCCGGGAGGCCAAGTGCAGGACCGGGGAAATGGTGCGTGAACTCCTCGGGAAGATCGAGTGCCACCAGGCGGATTGTTCCATCTAGGGAGACTTTCCCAAATACCACGGTGAGCAAGGAACCCATGGTCGGTTGGATGTTCTTCACGGGGTAGTGAATCACGAAGCGTCCGACCTCGGCACTGATCCGGGTGATTGACCCAACTTCGCCTCGAAAGGATTGCATTTCCTTCTGACGCAACGGATGCACATCATCCCAAGCCCCAATCGTCATGCCGACGGCAATGGACTCTGCCCGTTTCGCAAGATGATCGGACCAAGGGACTTCGTAGGTGGCTGTGATCACCGAAAATTCCCCCCAACAAAACCACTGCAGATGGAGAGCCTGCAGTGGTGCGGAGGTCTCTCTCATCTTCCGGTGCGTCACCGACGGAATTGGCACCGCATTTAAGTCGGTTGCCCAGGTGTCGTCGGGCCGTTCCCTCAACCTGTCTCGATAAGAGCGAATATCAAATTGTGCCTAGGATACCTTGTCAGTGAATCCCCTGTCAATACCAAGACGACCCGCATCCCTTGCAAGAGATACGATGGACGTAGGTGGGATTGCCAAAACGGGTCTTGGGTGATCCTCGATTAGTAACCGTAGTGGAAAGTCAGAGAGTAAGAACGCCGTATCAGCGCCTGGCGGAGTCCCGCCAGGCGTTAGATACTGTCCCACCAACTGTGCGGTAGCAACGACAAGGCCGCGCGACTTTATTTCACCCGGCCTTGTGTGCATCGATGTTACGGTTGTGTTCCAATATTTTTCAGGAGTTCCGAATAAATGGCCTTATTAGCAAAGCCTACCTGCCACATGGCGATACCGCCCAGGTGATCCTTTTTCGCCAACGCAATTTTCTGTGCGATGCCCTTGCGATTTTCCCACCAGTAGATATCACTACCGACGCGGGCCGTCATCTCCTGATAACGACTGTTCCAAGTGCCTTTGGATTTTAGTGCCGGGGTAATTGCATCGTAAGGCACGGTCACCGCGTGCGTACTCCCCGATGCCCAATAGTATCCATACAACGCGACGCCTAAATCGATTTTGGAGCTCGGGACAATGCGCTTTAAGCGCGAGGCGATACTCGTGACCCAATTTAAGGCGGCTACGGGACCTGGGGGCGTTCCATCGGAATGCTCATCGTAGGTCATAAGACAAAACTGATTCACTTCGGGTGCAAGCTTAGCATAGTCGTAGGCACCGCCCGAATGGGGGATGACATCGATGGTGATGCTATCGGTGCGTGGCAACTGATCCCGCAACTTTACCATGAAGGCGGTCAATTGAGATTTCAAGTGCGTGTGTGCGGGTTCGAAATCAATGTTAACGCCTTGAAAATGCATCGTAGCAATCATGTGATCGATACTTTGCACGGCACGGGTTTGCGTTGCGGTGCTGGTCAAGAAGGCTTGTTTGCCGGTGGCATCATTCACCAAAGGCGTAATCGCCAAATGCAATTTGTGGGCTTCCGTGAGGAGCGGCATATTGACCTTACTGACGAGTGTCCCGCTTGCTGTCATGGAATACCAAAACGGAGAGATTGCGGTGAGGGAATGACCACTCAGAGAGAGCGCGGTCACGGGCAGTGATTTGTGGTGACTCCAAAAGCCCAATGTCATCAATTTTTTGGAACTAGAGGAGCCGGTCTTTGAGCCGGTGGTCCCTTTTTTCGTCGTTCCCTTAGTTTTTGCGGATTTACGACTACTGGAGACTTTTTTGGCGCTTGACCCATGCTTGGATTGTGAGGCGTGGCCCATCGATCCGCATCCCGAAAGGATTACTATCGAAGACAAAAGGCCTAGCCCACGGATGCTTTTTCTCGTCATATCTATCACCTCGGCGCTAGTATTGACCGAAGTATTCTCCTTCATGTACTGGGAGCGTGAAAGGAGATCTGGGGGATGGCCCAGCAACGCCGATCGGTCATCGCACTGGACGTTAGATATTCAGTACCATAGAGAGCTGATAACCACAGACCGAGCAGAGCAACTGGCAAACGCCGAGGCAAAATAGACGGCAAAAGACGCGTGTACTTGGTAATAACATCGCAATGCCGAAAGGGGTGCTCAAAGTCTCCCTTTCCCCCGACTGTTGACTACATACGCGGTACTCTTCGAAACCTTATTGTCCGAGATACAGCCAGAAAAAGGGGCCACGATTCTCTGCGATAGGTTTCAGGGATTGCTCGCATTCTTCCTGACCTACAGAGTGTTGCGGACTGTTATGGGGCAACTGTGGCTAAGGGCCACTCATCCACAGCGGGGATCCAATTAGCGGACGTATCTGCCGGAACAACACGCCGATTTTTAAGCCAGCAAAACCTCGTGCGCTATGGTCGCCTGACGGACATTGTCCGACTCCATAAAGAAGTTTTCTTGTCCGCAAAATAAAATGGGCAGCTTGCGATTCATTACCCTGGCGTTCTTTGTTTCAAGCGCCTGACCCCGGAAGGGAGGTGATGAGGCAACGGCTACACTCTTGATGTTAGTATAGCCCTCGATACAAAAAACGCAAAAAACTTCTAAAAACGGTCCTCTTTTAATGCGATCGTTTTCCCCGGTGCTGGGTCATTCCCATATGGGGATGAGCCATGGAAGGCGGCAGGGAGGAAAGTTTGGCACTTACGCTCATTCTAGCCCCACATCGCGAGGCCCGCTCCGAAAGGCTACTCGCGTTGCCAGAACCTCTTTTCTTTCAGTGGGGTGGCCGAAACCTCGACCAGACGAGCCACTTGTTGTGTGAGGTGAGTCACTTCGGTACTTAATTGGGTGAGGGCATTTTCGACCCGCGTCAACCGTTCGTCGATAATGGTCAGGGCCATCTTCGGGCTACGCAGACCCTGCACATCGCGTCGAATTTGCGCCACGTCCGCCTGTAAAGCCTCCATAGCCTGTGTCCGATCCACCACCGCTTGCACCACGGTCCTCCGGGCCTGTGAATCTTGCCGGTCCTCGTGAGCGAAGCTCGAAGCCAATACATGGGCCACGTCTTCTCGGGCGAGTCCCGCCACGAAATTTTCTCGAATCGTTCGAATTAACGCCCTCAACTTTCTGTGCGCCAAGAAAAGCTGACCGTTTCGAGCCGGTGCAATTCGACTAGCCCTCCACGGAGAATCGAGTTTTGGGTCCGAGACCGTGAGGCCATGGGCTAAGGTGCGACCGGCAGGTTGCAGTTCTTGTGGCAGTTCTTGTTAGTGAAAGTCTAACCCGTGCGAATTTCCTCGTTCAAGTGCGGTAGGCAACAATGGCAGGGTGTCTGGGGTAACCCAGAATCTGGTGGGCCTGAGCCAAACTTCGGGGCCGTAACGAACTGTGAACCCGTGGTGGCCTGACGGTGGTGGCGAGCCTTCCTTAGCTGGATGCAAACGACTCCGGGTTCCGGTTGGCAGTGGAACATTGACGGATTGACCACCGTGGCTCCGGCTTGGGTTCCCGCGATCCGGTAACGGGCAGTGGCCATGGCGATGGAATTAGTGGGAGTGGCCGCGGTCTTAGCCTGGGTGACCGACGACACGCTAGGGCTTGGACGGCCCCGGATTATGGGATCGACGAGGCGGCGTGGATGGCCGCCGGGGCAGAGCGCAATGTCCCGTGGCATCGGGTGGTCCCCGGTGCCACGGGTACTGGCGGTGGGGAGGTGGGGAGGTCGTTTACTGCGAGCCTC
>JAJYPK010000034.1 GCA_021795465.1 Bacillota bacterium | reverse complement strand
GACGGCAGGGCACCCCGTAAGTAAGGTGACCCTAGCCAATGAAATTGCCAAAGATCCCGCCAAGGAAGTGGTCAAAACGTCAACTTATCAGGGGAAGACGATTACCCAAATTCTGGCTTGGGGAAATCCCAATGTCGGGTATGTAGGAAATATGTTCGTGGCGGGAAAGGGTTACGGGGTGTATAATCGACCGATCTACCTATTGTTGAAGAAGATTATGCCAAAATATGCGGCCAATCTAAGCGGTCAACCATTTTCTTCGGTGCTGACCAAAGTGGGCGAAAAAATTCCGGTCGTGGCTTGGACCACACTAAACTTCCAAGCCCCCACCTATTGGATTACCTGGAAAACCGCTCAAGGCCCATTTCGTGCGACGCCTACGGAGAACACGGTGCTAATCGTGGGGTATAACAAAACCGCCAAGACCGTCAGTGTTGACAATCCGGAAACGGGGACCACCGAAACGGTTCCGATGACACCTTTCATCCAATCTTGGCAACAACTCGGCAGCCAGGCCGTGACCTTAAAGTCGATTCCGGTCAAGCCTACGAAATCCAAAAAGAAGCATGCCAAGAAGACGACCGGGTAACTCTAATGTGATCTTATGGTTCTTTTGGGGGCGTTCTGTCGAGGCATCCCCAAAAAGGCTCTCGCATATTTCCCGGAGAATGGCATCGGCACCGAGGCCGATGTCCTGGACAAGGTCTTCGCGGGAAGGTCTTGGTCCACTAAACCCACCGCTTGACCCCCATAGAGGAAGTGGACGTCATAATCCCCCATGGCTTTTTGATACACGTCTTGGGTGCCCGGAGTCTTTACCATTTCATCCGGGCGGCCAAGCCAAAGCGCCGTCTATTGATTGTGGAGGGCGAGACCAGCAAAGGCAGTGGGCCAGGGCAGGTCTTGGAATGGAATACATGGGTAAGGATGGTGTCGGTCTCCTGAGCGGCGCGAATGCGGGCTCTGGCCGGGTGAATGTATCGTTTCCGGTGAACCCAAGAATGCGGTGCCAATCCACGTGCCTTCGGCACCCGCGGCGAGTACGGCCGCCAAGCCACGCGCTGTGGCCGATGCCTCCCGCAGCGGCTACAGGGGTTTATGGTATTTAACACGTTCTGTAGGAGGGGTAAGGTACCGATGGTTCCCGTGTGGCCACCGGCTTCGTGCCTTGCACCACGATCAGGTCAACCCCTGCCGACGCCGCAATAAGCGCCTCGTTGCGCGTATGGACTTGGGTCGCTACCTTGATTCCCGCATCATGGCAGCGGTTGACGTAAGGTCCAGGGTCTCCGAACGACAGCGAAATGATAAAGGGATGGGTCTCTAACCCGGCGTCGAATAGGTCGGGATGCGCAGCGAGCGCCCACACCATAAGGCCAACCCTAAACGTGCCGGCCCTGCGTACCAAAAAGGATTCCTTAGCTACCCATGCGGCGGTCGCGGTACTCCCCATTCCGATGATGCCGAGCCCCCCGGCTTCCGATATGGCGACGGCTAATCGGCCGCCGCCTACGCCAGTCACTGGTGCGCCAATAATGGGGAACTGTAATTCCCATTCATCTGTGAGGAGAGTCTTCACGAAAAATCTCCCCTCAATCCATACGGAAAGGTTGTCCATAGCAGAGAATATGGCAATCCGGTGACTGATGGAGACCGAAATGCGATGGAACAACGCGTCCTCTTGGCAGGTCCATCTTCTCGTACCGAGGACTAAAGTCCACTGGGCGATTTGCCATGGATTCGGTAATATTTAGAGGGTAGATGGTCGGGAGGTTAGGTGGGAAATTGACGTATCGGATGTTGTGGGCTAATCGCCCGTTTCGCCTCTTGTGGGTCGGTACGCTCGCGATGCGACTGGGGATGCAGATTGGAGTCATCGATCTCACCTGGTTGGTTTTGAAATCCACGGGATCCGGAGAAAAAATCGGGGTGGTCTTAGCCCTCTATGCGGTGGGAGACATTGTGGCTAGTCCCTTTGTTGGCGTGCTGCTGGACCGATGGCCAAGAAAATTGTTGCTCTCGGCCGACGTGCTGGCCCAAGCTATCCTGTTTATGGTGCTAGGCATTCTTTTTGCTGCGCATCACTTGCCTTTTTTATTGCTTTTAGGATTGGTGTCCACTGCGGGAGCCTTGTCACCCCTGGCGTACTTGGGACGCATGATTATTTTGCCCAATGTGGTCAGCGATGAGGGCTGGGAGGCAGCCAATACGGTCATGCAACTGAATATGAATCTCGTGACATTATTGGGTCCCGCGTTAGGAGGGCTGTTGGTCGCTGTCATGGGCATCGCTGCTACTGTGATGATTACGGCACTCACCTCGTTTTTTTATTGTGGGGTTCTTCTGCAACTGTCTCGATCGTTCTATCAGTCCAAGCAATCCCATCGACCTCAACCTTTTAAAGAGGAGATAGCGGTGGGGTGGAAATTCTTGCGTAAGGTTCCCTTGCTCTTAACTCTCGTCATCGTGACCCTGTTTTTTAGTCTCACGTATGGCCCTTTGGAACCGGCGTTGCCCATTCTGGTCCAATCGGTGTTTAAAGCGGGACCCCAAATCCTGGGACTATTGTGGTCATCCTTTGCGCTTGGTGCGATCATCGGAACCTTTTTATGGGGATACTATCGACCGCGTTGGCCTCTTCGGCACGTGGTGGCCGGCATTATCATTCTCTGGGGCCTTTGTAGTGGGCTGGTCGGGGTTACCGGCAATGCTTGGGTAGCGATGGTTTTTTTGGCCTTAGGAGGATTGACCTATGCTCCGTACAACATCTTGTATTCGGTGTGGCGCCAGCGTTTGGTCCCGGACACCTTGCGGGGCAAGGTGTTTGGAGCCATTAATAGCGTTACTGGAATAGGATTGCCTTTGGGCCAAGCGCTGGGAGGATTTTTAATCGGTGCGGTGGGTGCGTCGATGACGGTGAGAGTTGGAGGAGTGGCGTGCGTCGTCTTGGGATTTATCGTGTATGGTAAAAAATCGTTATGGGTCATCCCGCCCGATGCTTCCGGGCTACAATCTTCGCCAGGGTGATTACCACGATGTCTTCCGGGTTTAGTACAATAAATGGCGAATCCATGGGAGCCGGCAAAGGAGACAACCGCGATGGGAGCATCACGATCACCAGTATGGCGTTATCGGGCGGCCGCGACGCTACTCGCTATGGCAGGGGTCGCCGCCACGATCTACGTTTTTCGTGTACTTTTTGTGCCCTCTTCAATCCAGGTGGTGGACCTTTGGTACCTGGGCGCAATATTGGTTGCCTTCACCGGGGTCTTTTCGTTTGTCGTATTCGGTCTCTTGGCGATTCAACATGCACAGCTTAATGCCGCCAACACGGAACTTAAACGGCGTCGGGATGTGCTACAGGGATTATGGGATGCCACAGGGGTGGTCGCATCTTTACCTGATGTAGATACGATACTGCAACGGATCGTGGATGTGTCCCGATCTCTTTTTGATGCGGAGTATGCCGCGCTCGCCGTCTTAACGGATAGCACGGACCCTCAGATCCGCCAATTCATCACGTCTGGCATGTCGGAGGCGGTACGCTGCCAGATTGGGCAATTGCCTACGGGGCGCGGACTCTTGGGTGAGGTAATCCGGACTAAGCGAGTAATGCGCTTGGAAGAGATTCGAGAACACCCGGCGTCGATCGGATTCCCTCTGCATCATCCTGCCATGGACAGTTTCTTGGGTGTACCCCTGCTCTACCGAAGTTCCGTCGTAGGCCATCTTTATCTCACTAACAAGGTTGGTGGCTTTACGTCTCAGGATGAAATGCTCGCGGAGTTATTTGCACGGCAAGCGGCGATGGTGATCTCAAATGCTCGTCTATACCAAGACCGCGAAACCTGGGCTACCGTGGCCGAGCGAGAACGCATTGGACGTGAACTCCACGACGGAGTTTTACAGACATTGTATGGTCTTACGCTGTCCCTCGAATATTTATTGGATGCCGAAACCACCTTGAGTCAGGCTGCGGAAGGTGAGCTGCATCGGATTACGGAGACCTTAAGTCTAACGATGACAGACATTCGCATGTACATCCAGAGTCTGGGTACGACCCCCGTGGACTTGAAGCTCGCACTCACGGACATGCTCAAACGATCCGGTGGAATGGACGATCTACGATGGGATTTTCGCAACAACGAATATTTGGTGTTAAAGCCAGAGGTAGTTCACGATCTCGTGCTGTCTGTGCAAGAAGCGGTGTCCAATGCGCGTCGACATGGAGAATCTAAGTCGGTGACCATTGGGTGGGACACCACCGACTTTGAATACCAATTATGGATTCAGGACGAGGGCCGAGGTTTTGATGACTCGATGGAGTGGGGGGGTCAACACTATGGACTAGTCAATATGCGTCGCCGGATGGAGAGTTGGGACGGTGTGATGGATATCTCAAGCCAAGTGGGCTTGGGGACGCTGGTGATGTTTCGGTTGCCAAAGTCGATAAAATTGCGGATGATCAATGAAACCCCATAAGGCATGGAAAGGTGTGTCGATAGATGAATGAGCACGAGACGCCGCAGAAGATACGCGTGGCCCTGGTGGATGACCATGAGGTGGTGCGGATTGGATTAAAGAATCTGATTGATCACCAGACTGACCTCACCGTGGTGGGAGACTATGCGACAGGATCCGATGCGGTAAGACATATTCCTCATAACGCCGATGTGGCGGTGTTGGACGTGAGATTGCCTGATCTAAACGGGTTTGACGTATGTCGACAACTCAAAGCGAATGATGACCACTTGCAGGTGATCATGCTCACCTCATTTGGTCAAGATGAGATGGTCATGGACGCGATCAATGCGGGGGCATCGGGGTACCTTTTAAAAGAAGCCCGTGGGCATACGGTGATTGAAGGAATCCGCACAGTCGCCCAAGGTGGGTCGTTATTTAGTCCCGAAGTGACGGCGACCTTGTTGCGACGCCTTAAAGCGTTTAAGCCCCCAGCCGATCCGGTCGAAGCGCTGAACGACACAGAACATAAGGTGCTGGACTATGTCAGTCAAGGAAAAACCAATCGGGAGATTGGGCAACTCTTGTTCTTAAGCGAAAAAACCATCAAGCATTACGTGAGTAGTATACTGAGTAAACTAGGCTACACGCGTCGGGCTGAAGCCGCAGCGCACTTCGCTCGGTACCAATCGGATCGTCCTACAGAGTGACATGAGGAACAGTAGTCCCTGGCGTGTGATGTAGGCCCTTTAGATGATGATGGAGGGGTGAGATAGGCTGTGGTTCAGGTTGATCCTGCGTTAACGGATGAAGAGTTTTTGCGTTTATTTGAGAAAGGCGTGCATGCGCAATGGGGCTCAGACCAAATTGATTGGGGGGCCTTAGAAGGGCTCTCTGTTGTGGACAAGTTGTCGTTGGGGCATGTGCTGACGCCCGTCTACCTAGGAGAGCAAACAGCCATGCTGGGCGTGAGTGCGGTGTTGCCAATGATCCTTACGGGAGGCCAACCCGAGGCGGCCTTGTATCTTTCTAGTATGGGATTGGATGAGGCCCGCCATTTTAAAAATCTGCACCATTTGTATCGGGTGATGAAGGTCGATCCCGTTCCAAGCCGAAGACTGCCTGAGATGTGGCGTTATCACGCTCGGCTGCTCCATAAGCACGACCCGGTCCAATGGGTTTTTGGTATTCTTATTAGCGACCTATTTGCCAAAACTTTCTATGGAGGATTTGCGGCCCGATTCCCCGACACCGTGGTGGGACGCCTGTCGCGGCGAACGCTCCAAGACGAGGCCCGGCATCAGGCGTTCTCAGACCGCTATTTGTCCGGTGTGTTGCCGACCATGGATGCCGACGGGAAACGGGAGCTCTTGGTCTTACGGGATGATTTGTTTCGGATCATGGAAAAACTCGGTGAACGGCTACGAGGTGCCATGGAAAATTTGTCATGGTCTCCGGATACGTTTTTAGCTGAGCTTTGGGAAGACACCGAGCGCTGGGCGATCCGGTTAGGGTTGGTCAGTGCCGCCTCATCGTCACCTTTAACCAAGGAATCGGATATTCTCTAAGCGGAACCCTTAGAAAATAGAGCAAAACTTTACGAGCGATGAGCCCTTATGGGGTCCATCGCTCGTGGAATTCTAATAAGCCCAGAGAACCGTCGGAAAACCATGGAATGCCTTAGGGTGTTAGCACGGACCTTGGGAGAACAGCCCTCGGTTACTCTTGTAAGCCTTCGCCGCGACTAATCCCCCGGATGATGTGGCGCTGCAAGAAGAGGAAAAGAACCACCAACGGCATCGTGGTCATAATGCCTGCTGCCGAAAGACGCCGCCAGTCCACCGAGTGAGCGAGCATGAGGCGCGATACTTCCACCTCAACCGGTTGGACCGCATGACTCGTCGTGACAATGAGAGGCCATTGAAACGAGTTCCAGGAACCAATGAAAATAAAGAGGCTGATGGTGAATAAGACGGGTTTGGCCAAAGGGATGGCGACGGACCATAAAAACCGTAGATGGCTTGCACCGTCCATTTTAGCAGCTTCCCAATACGACCGGGGAAGACCGAGAAAGAATTGACGTAGTAAAAACACCCCGAACACGGACGCCCCATAGGGCAAAATTTGTGCCCATCGGGTATTCAATAGGCTCATTTCGTGGAGGATCACATAATTCGGGATTAGTAACGCTTCGGCGGGTACCATCAGGACCAAGAGAAAGGCCATAAACACGGCGTTGCGACCTTTAAACTCTAGAAAGCTCAATGCATAACCCGAAAGAATACTCGTGGTTAAGGCGATGGCAATGGTGGTCAGGGTAATGAATAGAGTGTTGCCGTAGTACATCGCCCATCGGGCCATTTGCCACACGCGGATATAGGACTTGAAGTCAAAACTCGGGACCAAGTGCGGGGGAAAGACGAAGACTTGGCTCGCCGTATCCAAGGAGGTGACAAACGCGATATACAAGGGAAACAAGAAGGCTAACCCCACTGCCAACGCGATCACGGCGCGAAATCCTGCTAACATTTTGCGACGATTAGGTGAGGTTGATCGCTCTACGCGGGAACTCATTGATAAAACACCCACCTTTTCGAAAGCCAATTTTGGATCAAGGTCAATAGGAGAATGAGAAGTACCAACAACATCGCCATCGAGGCTGCATAGGAGAAATGGAAGTCCTGAAACGCGGTCTGATATATCAGTAACAGCAACGTGGTGGTGGCATACGCGGGGCCCCCAGTTCCTCCAGATAACGCATAAACTTGGGAAAAGGCTTGTAAAGTGGCGATGGTCGTGATGATTAGCAAAAAGAACACAGTCGGGGACAACAAAGGAAGGGTTATCCGTCGAAAGCGAGTCCAACCGGTGGCTCCATCAATGGCGGCGGCTTCCTGAACGTGCCGAGGAATACTGGATAAGGCAGACAACACAATGACAACGTTAAAGCCAAGTCCGTGCCATAGCGTGTAGAGAGCCACCGAAGGCATGGCCATGCTTGGGCTCTGTAACCACTGAGATTGAGGTAAATGAAGCCAGCGCAGCACGACGTTAAACATGCCGTATTGCGGATTAAACATCCACAACCATCCAATTGCGGTGGCGATCACGGGGGTGATATAGGGGAGCAGCACGAAGGTGCGCAACATCGCATAATAGCGACTCTTTTGGTGGATTAAGAGCGCAATCCCGATGGCGCCGGCAATGGTCAACGGAACCATGTATACCGCGTAGATTAAGGTGTTTTTCAATGCGGTCCAAAAAATCGGATAGGTTAAGGCGTCCTTAAAGTTGGTGAGACCGGCAAAGGTCGTGTTAACCCCCAATAGATGATAATGAAACAATCCCAACACCAGGGACATCCCGGCCGGGAGGTAGGTAAAGATCAAGACAAACACGACCATGGGTAGGAGTAACAGGATGGCCTGTTTCCAGTCGCCGTGACGTTGCCGTTGGTTGTGCGGTTTCTGCACGGGAACCGTAACCGCCGGGTTTTGTTGCATACCTTAGCCCCTCCTTCATTTAGGAAGCCGAGGCAGAAGCCCCGGCTTCCTTACATGGTCTTGCTTGAAACGGCGAAGTGTTGCACTAGCCTCGGACTTTGCCCGAGAGGTAGTTGGTACCGGCTTTCGTCATATCTTTAAGAGTCTGGGATACACTCAGTTTTCCAGCAAGTCCCTGGACAAATGGCGCGTCCATAGCGGTCACCGAGGGTTCGAAGTTGGTGGTGCGGGGCTTGTACCACCACTGGGATGGATTGCTGTAACTGGCTGCCTCGGCCGGATGGGTGCTGTAAAAGGACTGCATCATCTGATATCCCGCAGGACCCAGTGGGAGATAGTTGGCATGCTGGTCCCAATACACGTTGGTAGAGGGAGAAGCCATCCATTTCATAAAGGTCCACGAGGCATTTTTTTGGGCCGTGGTGCCGGTGTTGAAGAGAACGGTGGAAGCACCGTTAATATACTGTGAGGTGTGTCCAGTAGTGCCTCGCGGAGCCGCGATCCCACCCATTACAAACTTGCCACCCACCGATGATTTATCGTACGTGTAACCCGCTGATGCATCAATGACCATACCGACCTTGCCCGTCCCAAAATCCAGCTGATATTGGTATCCGGTGGTGGTGATCATGCTGCCGTTGGAAACCCAACTGCGCAACATGGTCATGGCCGAGGTCGCTCCTGGGTTGGTCAAGGTATAGGACCTCCGGTTATGCGAGGTGGGAAATACATGGCCGCCGTTGGCGGTAATGATATCGAAGTACTGTTGTAATAAGGGGGTCCAGGCAATGCCATGATAGCTCGGACCCAGCGCTGTAATTTTTGCCGCATCGGCTCCGACTTGGGCCCATGTGGTGGGAGGGCTTGTGATTCCTGCTTTTTTAAACAGCGATTCGTTATAGTAGATCACTAAAAGGGATTTCTTTTCGAGGGGCATGAGATATTGCTTGCCATTGCTTTCTTTCGTATCTTGCCAAATCACGGGATAAAACCATTGATGGATCTGAGACGTTGATAAACCGTTAGCGCCGTGAACATAGGAGGATAAATTGAGAATGGCTCCGGCTTTTGCGAGTTGCGGAACGATATATCCACTGACCATACCGACGTTTGGTGATTGCCCCGATTCAAAGGCGGCGAGTGAATGATGGGAGGCGCCGATGGGCTTGAAGGTCACATGAATCTTGGGATGGGTCTTGTTAAATTGCTTGACCTCCGCCACGACTGCCTTATATAGCGCCCCGGAACTATGGCCGCTCCAGTACGTAATATCCGTCACTTGAGACTTGCCCGTTGTTGCCGCCGGGGTGGATTGAGCACCGCAGCCTGCGGAAACGATACCGAGAGTTGATGCAAGTAATGCAAAGTGGGGCCATTTGACAGAGGACAACCGGACAGTCCCGCTCATGAATTTGCCTCCTAAAGTGTTTTGGGGGTCTTGTTATCAAATTTCGACAGAATCACCGTTTTCTTTATACAAAAAGCCCGGACGTTACAATAGAACCCTGCGGGCAACGTTCGCGTTCAGCCCTAGTGTATCAGACCAGAAAGTATTCGATGTTAAGCTTTTGCAAGCATTTTGTTACGAAACAATTAATAATTTATTCGACAAATCTTCCCGAAATCCTTGATCAAGATTAACCTAATTTTAATCGAATCGTCACAGAGACTTCAGATACATGATGCCTAATAATGAAAGACGCATGAACAGTATGAAATATGATAGAAAGCCAGGATCAACGAAGGAGAGGGAATAGTCATGAAGGTATATCTCACGAATGATGATGGAATTACGGCGCCAGGGTTGCGAGTACTAGCCGGAGTGGTGAGCGATTTCAGTGACGACGTGACCGTGGTGGCCCCAAAAACTAACCAAAGTGGAAAGTCTCAGGCGATTACCATCGACCACTCTTTACATGTTAAACCGTATGCTACGGAAGATATGGGGATCGACGCGTACGCAGTAGCGGGAACCCCGACCGATTGTGTCCGCTTAATCATGGCCGGAGCCTTTGGGGAACCGCCCGATTTGTTGCTTTCCGGCGTCAATTGGGGGAGCAATTTGGGACCCGATGTCTATCTCTCGGGAACCGTAGGAGCGGCACGCCAAGCCGCACTCCACCGGATTCCGGCCATTGCATGGTCGACGGACAACTTTAGTGAAAAAATGGTGGCCGATTTGGTTGCACAATATCTGGAATCGACGGTGGCCATGGCGCTAGCGTCCCCAGGTACCCTATATAATGTCAATTTTCCCATGAGGGGGGGCACTTCATCGGCTCTCGCGACGCTAAACGGGCCGTGGTACACGGACCAAGTCACGTGGGTGGACGGATCCCATGCGGATCTTTCCCGCGAGATTCAAGAAGCGGACATTGACGTAGGGAGTGACGTCTTTTGTGTTCGGCAAGGGCTTACATCAATTTCACCGATTGTGGTATCCCGTCGCGCCAAAAAAACCGGTGCGGTGCAAAACGACCTCACCGTCAAAATAGGATAGGCTGGTTCATCCATCGATCCCAGGCGACAGATCCTTGAAACGACAGAAGCCGTAATAAAAAGCGATAGGTGTGCCGAACCGGGATTAATTGAGGCATGGGTAGGACTGCCTCGTAACCCTCGCGGAATGGTCCTGCGGCGGTGGCATCCAGTAAATATTCGAGTCCGATTAATTCGAGGTGACGGGGAGCCATGACATAGAGCTCGGTATCCACCAGGGCGGTGATGACCCGCCCATCGGTGAGAAATTGACTGGGATCCATGTCGAGCAAGATGGGAGACAGGAAATCTTCGTGGGGCAAGTTTTTTACATGGGCAGCAATCTCTACCCAGAGATCTCGACATGCGCGTTCGGTCGAATAGAATCGGTCGACCAGGTATGCCATCACGGATTGGGTGCGAGCGTGGAAAGAGAGAGCCTCTCCCTCACGGCTATCGAGGGTTGAGCCCATGGCATGAATGGTCGCTAACGCCTTGCCAAACGCCCGCAGTCCCTCCTTGCTTAGGTGGGTGAAGGACTCTAGCATAAATCCCGGAAGATATTCCATGATGAGGTATGGGCGGTTTTGGTACACCTCTTGACGCAAGATTTGTGGCAAGGGAATCGGCGAGGATTGGCGTAGTACCCGATCGGCCCAGATCATCCCATGAAAACGCACGGGATTGGCCCCAAAGAGCCGCCAAGCACCTTGCCAAAAATCCTCGTCGAGTGGCGGCTCATTAAAACGGCTGGTGCGGACAATATAGGGACCCTCTGTGGTATCCACCAGCCATACCCAACTGGCCTGCCCTGGGTGATGGGCATCCATGAGGCGTTGTTGGCGGAACGTTGTACCAAACATGGGAGAGAGGTCGGTACCCGCCACTTCCGGATCGTCAATGGTATACATCGCGCCGCCTTTCCGATATCACGGGATCACGAAGGATTGCGAGAACCTGCTCCTGTATAGTGAAAGAATAGGTCTTCTAAGGACGCGTCGCTAGACTGGCGAAGTTCGTCGATAGAACCTCGGGCAACCATCGCGCCGTGGTTTAAAATGATGACATCATCGGCGAGTTCCTCGACTAATCCGAGTTGATGAGAGCTCAAGACGATGGTAGAACCGTCTTTTTTGAAACGGCTCAAAAGCTCTTTCACATCCCGTTGTCCTTTAGGATCAAGACCAATCATGGGCTCGTCCACCAAGAGGACTTGGGAATGCCTAAGGGCCATACAAGCCAATAACAGCCGTTGCCTGAGCCCTTTCGATAAAGCACTGCCGAAGGTGTTCCGATGGCCCTCCAGATCCATTTCGGAAACCCATCGGTTGGCTTCTTGACGCCATTCGACACCCAATTTGAATAAGCGCGCCGTAAGTTCGAGGTGTTCGAACACACTTAGCAGAGGGTAGACCTCAGGCGATTCGGGGATGAGGCTGACGACCCCGGATTGGTCCGACAGGTTTTTGCCCTTCCACTGAATAGTGCCCGTATTCGGCCGGAGAATGCCGGCCAGACAGGAAATTGTGGTGGTCTTTCCTGCGCCATTAGGGCCCACCAGGCCCAGGATTCGTCCCGGTGCTGTCTCAAAGGTCAAGGGTTCCAACCCCACCTTGGATCCGTAGCGTTTCGATAGGTGATTGACGTTTAACATGCATTGCCTCCTTTTATTCCTGTCCCGTAACGCGCGAATGGGATACGGCCCAAGTGATCCGTCCCAAGGTTAACCGATGAATCAACCAAGATTCCAAAAGGGCGGTCGTGAGGGTTACGGGAATTCCCCAGGGAAACCCAATCAGTCCGATTCCCCACAGGGGGATGCCGGCTGCCAGCATGCCACCCAAGACCGAAACCACCCGCCCTATCGTATAACGGAGGTTGGTTTCGGGAAATAAACTCCAAAGCAAGAGGCGCCAGGCCGCCAACACTATTTGAAACGCGATGATCCAGGTGTAGCCGAACCATATCATGGAAGGGGATAAACCTGATACAGCGGCGACGGTCCAGATTAGGAAATACAGGCCAAGCCATTGCGCCAGAGAGGGAACTTCTTCAGCCCAGAGCAAACCTCCGGTGCGTGGTGCCCCGACCAACAGCGGATGGGTCATCATCAAAGGACCGGTTCCGATTCCGAACACACTGATATAACTTAAGAAGACTAGGGCCGAAATGGGCCCGTGGGTGCCAGCATGGGTTACCAGGATCCCGCCGCCGATCGCCACTATGCTAAGTAGGACGGGAATCCAGCGCGATCTCAAACCACGAAACGCCATCATCAGTTTGGCTTCTGCCAACGCCACATACCCTTGTCCCCAAAACTTATAGGGGGTGTGTGATTCGGTTCTGCCCTTATGCTGCAGGCGAGCCGCCGCGCGAGCTCGAGCCACGTCTGCCGTTGACATCTCTCCCCGACGTGCTTGACGTGCCAAGGCACGCAGGCGTACCCGGCTGATGTCCACATCGTTGATGGCTGGTGCCGAGATAATCGTGAGGGTAGCCAAGGCAAGGGCTCCCGCCACCCATAGTAGAGTCCAAGCACTCATCGTCATGCCTCGTAGAATCCAATCCCCTAGCCATCCGAGACGCACGCTCCCGATAAGACGGCTAAACGGGGCGCCGAGTTTCTGAAAGAGGGGCCAAGCGGCATAGACGAGGAAACCCAGCGTGGCGATGCGCCCTATGAGAGCCGTGGGGATCCGATGCCGAGCCAATTGATAAGAAATCAATCCCACTTGGTCCAGAGACACCATGTAGACAAGACCATAAGTGAGAATGAGCGCGGATTGTCCAAAGTTGGCTGGAATCACGGCCGCAAGGTAAATCAACCCAATAACGACCGGGACGAAGGTGGCAACAGTCACCCAATGTCGACGGAGCATGAGTTGCCACGGCGGCAGAGGCGATGACAAAACAAAAACCAGATCGGCAGGTTCCGCGATATAGAGCGGTTCGGCCGGAAATCCAAATCGCAGCAACAGCCCGGCGCCTAAGAGCACGGCTAGTCCTTTTAGGATCGATGCCAACGTGGTCGGCACGATAGGGCTATTGGGGTGCGGCATCAAAAGCCTTAGGATTAAGAATACAAACGGTGCGAATATCAACAAACGGCGGGGTTCGCGAATCATGCGTTTGAAGCTGTTAATCAATTCCCTTTGCTCGAGATAAAATAAACCATTCACATCAATTGGTTTCCTTTCACACAAGTCTATAGTCCTTTTTCATTATAAGGGATCATCTACGGCGGTTGTATGTCCCTGCCATTGAGTGAATTGTTTGTAAGTAGCTAGTCACTGGCAGCCCTGTAGGATACGATAAAAGCGGACTGGATTAGGAAATGATGAGCACTAGCCCTATCATAATAATAGAGGCCACGGGATTCACATCTTGCGCATTAAGGGAGGACTGATGATGACGGTTCAGGAATTGTTTTCATTACAAGGGAAGACAGCCATTGTGACGGGGGGCGGGCGGGGTCTCGGCCAGTACATGGCCATGGCTTTGGCTGAAGCCGGTGCCAATCTGGTGCTGGGAGCCCGGCATTTGGATGCTTTAGAGGAGACGGCCCGGATGCTGAAACCCCTCGGGGTTAACGTACTTCCCCTCACGCTCGATGTTACGGTTCCCGACGACGTCCGGAGGGTGGTCGATACCGCACGAGAAACCTTTGGGACCATTGACATTCTCGTGAATAATAGTGGGACGGTTTGGGGATCGCCGCCAGAAGATATGCCGCTCGAGGCATGGGCCAAGGTATTTGCGGTCAATGTCACCGGAACCTTTCTCATGAGCCAGGCGGTGGGTCAGGTGATGTTGCAACAAGGATACGGGAAAATTATTAACATGGCGTCTGTGGCTGGGCTTGGTGGCATTGATCCGCGGGTGATGGATGCGTTGGCCTATAACAGCAGTAAGGGCGCCGTGATTGCGATGACCCGGGACCTGGCCCAAAAGTGGGGGCCGCGAGGGATTCAGGTTAATGCGATCGCTCCAGGCTGGTTCCCGACCAAAATGTCTCAGGGTGTCTTGGCCCGTCGCGGCAACGAAATCTTGGATGCTACCCCGCTTAGACGCTTCGGCACCGAAAATGACATTAAGGGCGTAGTGCTGTTGTTAGCGTCTTCGGCTTCCGATTTCATGACGGGATCCATCGTCGTGGTCGATGGCGGAATCTCTGCCTAACCAGACCATGGATAAATCCACACGAGTTGAATAGGAGAGGAAGGGATCACCCGTGGACTTTTCCTTAAGCCATGAGGAACGCATGATTCGAGATACGGTGAGGACATTTATTCACAAAGAGGTGATGCCACTTGAACCAGAGGTGTTACAAAATGAGCGGGCAGGACGGCAGGGACTCAGTGCGGATAAGCTAAAGCAGTTGCAGGAGAAGGCTCGGGAGATAGGATTCTGGGGCATCAATACCCCTGAGGAATACGGGGGAGCCGCCCTTGGCTCTCTCGCATTAGCTATTACGTACGCGGAAGTCGGCAGAACCTTTGTCCCCTTCCGATTCGGGGGTTCCGCCGATAACATTCTCTATAGTGCCAATGCGGAACAAAAAAGACGCTATCTCCTCCCGACCATTGCCGGTACGCGCCGATCATGTTTTGCCCTCACGGAACCGGGCGCAGGATCAGACGCTGGCAACATCCAAATGAAGGCAAGAAAGGATGGACACCACTGGATCCTAACCGGTGAGAAAATTTTCATCACCAATGGCCACGAAGCGGATTTTGCCATGGTGTTTGCGGTGACCGACCCTTCTCGGGGCGCCCATGGTGGAGTTACGTGTTTTTTAGTGGATCGGGACCTGGGATGGCGGTCGACACCGATCGCGACGATGGGTGAATGGGATCCGGGGGCGTTGGTGTTTGACGAGGTGCGGGTCCCCGACACGAACATTCTTGGAGAGGAAGGCCAGGGTTTCAACTTGGCCATGCGTTGGATTGGAGCCGCTCGATGGGGGATTCCGGCACGCGCCATTGGGGTTGCCGAACGATTGTTAGCCATGGCCATCGAACACGCCAAAACCCGCCATACCTTTGGTGAGCCGTTGTCGGCCCGGCAAGCGATTCAGTGGATGATTGCGGATTCGGCGGTAGAAATCGAAGCAACGAAATGGATGACTTATCACGCCGCTTGGCTGGATGACCAAGGGATAGATAATCGACATCAAGCATCCATGGCAAAACTCTATGGCGCGAACATGGCGAATCACGTGGTGGACCGGGTTCTGCAGATTCACGGAGGCATGGGATATACCAAAGACCTTCCTATCGAACGCTGGTATCGCGAGGTCCGGTTATTTCGGATCTTTGATGGTACCGATGAAATTCAGCGCTATATCATCGCCCGCAATCTGATTAAGGGGCATGTTCGGCCTGGTGATGACTAGCTAGAAAGATGATACGAGGGAGAGATGGTAAAGGCGGATCACTCCATTGATGAGGACATCTGGCACTCTCGATACCAAGCGATGAAAGGATGGGCCCCGATGACTCATGGCAAAACGGGAAAGCCTAAGACAATCGGTCGAGTACTCAGGGCCATGATGGGTTAGATGAGATCGTGCGAGAACAGGAGGAACTGGGAACTTTCGCAGATCTAGCGGGTAAAGGAAAGCCCCTTAGCATCAAACCGACCTTTGATTTGGCGAAATACATTATGGAACAAAATCAGTGACTACCGCCATGACCTAAACTCCAACAAGAGATTCATGAGAGCTATTAAGAAATACAATCGGGCGTGTCCGAGTCCGCTCTTTGAACGTAATTTGGTCTCCGTCAAGACATTAAAAACCGCTTACGAACAGTGGGGCGCCGAACGGTGAGCGTGTACGATGCTTGAGGACCACTCCATCAGAACGGCCAAGAAGCTTCGGAGACAGCACAGGGGGCCGGTAAAGGAAAAACAAGAAATGTGGCGAATATAGTCTTTGTGACCGGAACCTAAGAAGGAGGGATCACCATGGACTCTCGCGACGACGTTCAGGCAGCACTGGGTCGTCTGGCGGACGCGGGTGACTATGTTTCGGCGCGAGGGACGATTGATCCTGAGACGTTATGGCATCAGGTGAAATTTCATCTGGCTCCGGTCTGCGATCAACTAGCCAATGATTTACGTCGATTTTCCAGTGGAGCATGGACGTTGGACATCTATATTCTAAAACGTCCTGGACCCTGGTCGACATGGCACGATGCGAGTGCAAAGTGGCATGCTCAATGGACACAATATGGGAAAAGTCGGATTGGGCAATTTTATGCGCCTGGTGATGGTAAATTGCTTTTGGCTATACCGTCAAAACCTCCGCGCCAATATCTACCGGAGGAACCGGATCCGGGGATACTGCGAGAATTAATCGAACGGGCGACAACCATTCTTGAAAATGGATTGGCCGGCGCTCCTCTTCTGTAAATGGGATGCTAAGGGAGACTAGCGATGCGAAACAAGATTGTGGCTGGCTTATTTGGGATCTTTCTGGGAGGATTCGGAATCCACAAGTTCTATCTGGGGAAGATCGTCCAAGGTATCTTTTATATTTTGTTTTCTTGGACCCTTATCCCAAGCTTCATCGGATTCATTGAGGGGATTGTGTACCTGGCGATGTCTGAAGCCTCGTTTAATCAGAAGTATAATCCGGAAATGTTTATGAAAATGACGGCGCGAACGGCCCTCACCCAGTTGTCCGAATTGAAGGACCTCATGGATCGCGGGATCATAACTCCCTCAGAATATGAAGAACGTCGTGAGCGTCTCGTTCAACAAATTTAGCGGTCAAAGGCTTTTTACGGGACCAACCGGGTCGAGAAGTCCTGCGTCGTCGCTATCCAATCGCTCTTGGGGGGAAGATGCCCTAGTATGGGCATCTCGTTCCGTCCTATAGAATTTCGGTCTTGAGCGCATTACTAGAACCAAGTGAACACTCGCCAGGGGTGCTGGCGCTTGCCTCGTAGGCCAGGCACAATGATTGAGTAGGGTCTCTTGCTCGACGCGAATGCGATAACCACCGGAAAATTTATCGCAAGGTCCGGGTAATCAAACGCGAGACCAATCCGCAGAGCAACGGGCCAGGTTCCGGTGTACGCAGGATGACGAATATACCGGTAGCAGCTAAATTAGACGACCGTCCCAACTGCGACACCGCCGAATGGCGCATGACAATCCCGAATGCCATGATCGGGAAGCCGAAGTTAACTCCCCACGGGGGCATCAAACCCATTTGGAGTCGTGCAGGCGAAAAATGCCAGCACAATCGAGACATTCGAACCCAAAAGGTAGCTACTCACGACTTGCCGACCCGCATCCAAAACAAAAAAAGGTTCATTCTCGCCACCGATGATATAGACTGAACATCGCCGGGATGGAGTGGCTAAATGCCTACAATGTACTCCACTCGGAAAACCCCACAGCGTAAACATCATCGGATTTGAGAAAGAGCCCAAAACTAGTGCTGCACAAACGACTTGCACCCTATTAAGAATGCATGAAGCCATTTGTTGGACGCCAGGTCCAATCCTCCTTGACTGTTATTCGTAGCATCTGGGGCTGTAAGCCCCGTAAGAAATTCGATGGACGCTTTGGGATGTTCTTTAAGCCATTAGATGGGCATCTTATGGTTCGATGATCGTGAGAGGGGGATGTAGCGACAACCCAACGCACAAGGCCAATACCAACTGACGGATGTCTCTGGCGTCCAGTTGGTGACGTGAAACCCAAATGGGCTTGTATATGCCACGTTCAGCGTCATGCGAACAAAATTCTGTCCCAATTCCCGTTCCGAAAGTTCCACCTATTGCCTTGGCATCATAATAATAGTGCCAGGAGTCTTGGCCTTTCAGATATACCGTGGCGACCAAATCGCCAATTTGCACGTACACACCCAATTCTTTGAAGCTCTCGCGTGATGCCGCTTCGAGGGGGATTTCTCCTCGTTCCACACCACCACCCGGGAGTACGTAGGAGGTCTGGTCGTAGCGCTCTCTGGATCGAGCGAGTCGCCGTTCCAAAGGACGAATCCCGCTTGAACGGTCCCTCAACATGGACGTTCAGATCTATCACCTCTTCACAGAGTTATCTTGGGCGATGGTAACTACTCCACCGCGACTTGCACCAAAAACGAGAAAATTGCTACACAAAATCCTACTCTAATTAAAACGAGGTGGCCAACCTTGGAATAGAGACGAAACCGATAGCACACAAGACGGTCCCGTGGATCCGATTAGAACGACTCAAGTTATGTGCGAACGGCCCGGAACAAGCTTACGGGGCCAGACCGACAAGCCTAGCGGAGAACAGCCGGGAAACGGATCTGACGAGTTACCGCATCAACGAAAGCCCTCTCTGATTACTGTTCTGGAGACCATGAACGATCGCTTAGAACCGTTTTGCATAGGACCACAAAACAGTGCTCGGTGATCCTGTGCTCCACTCCGACGCCTCGGGACGACGCGCCAACAAAAGGAATCATTGGATTCATTCGACCAGCAGCAAGGATGCCACCTACTACATTGTGCACCGTAAGCGAGGGATTATTGTCATCATGGTAGCTGGTATTTTACCCACGTATACCGGCATGAGTGGGAACTCTGTAGTGTCATCGAACATGCCCACCAATCCCGGCCAGAGCAAATCGTCTAATTTACGGCGCGATACGAGGAGATGGTCCAAACGGGACTTCCATGTGTGGGGGTATTTACAACAAGTGTGCGCGGGACGTCCCCATATCGCCAGTCAACCAGACTAACTCGCCCCTGTCTATGTTCAGAACGCGTATTCCCGCCTGGCAAAAACCTTCCGAGTTGTTCTGCGCTGCGGCCGATGAGTTCCTTTCGGTAACCTCGCCGTGCGTCCCTGCGTTATCGCTAGTAGGAGGGATATGAACATGCGACTGGGGCGAAAATCTAGCGGGATGGGTCTGGTGCTGGCTTTGACCCTAGCAGGGTGTGGGGCAACCCCTCAGCATCTGGGATCCTCGCATTCTATCGCGTTAACGAGCCTGACCATTGGTAAAACGACGCCAAGTGCTTTTCACAATACAGGGGGCCACACCGTCTCCTTATCCATGATGGAGTTTTTGTCTCCCACCTTAGGCTTCGGTTTCGCGCAGTCGGGGACGCATTTGTTTCCCGTCACGACCCAAGATGGCGGGAAAAACTGGAACTCCCTGAGTGTTCCACAAAACATCTTTCCCCAGTTGTTCGACATGACCACTCCCACAGAAGGATTTATGACAGGATGTTCCTCGACCGATTGTCAGCCTGGGAGCACTACCACCCTTTTGCGAACCACGGATGGTGGTCAAAGTTGGCAGACCGTCTTTCAGGTTCCCGCCCATGGTTCGATCCAAAGCATAGATTTTCTCTCTGCGACAACCGGCTGGACGATCCAATCTCTGAGTCAACCCAGCATGTCGAGTCAAATAGCCTTTACTCAAAATAGTGGCAAGAACTGGACACCTGTGAGCACACCGTCGTCGCTATTTCCTGGGATGACGGTCATCGACTTCCTTAATTCGCACATCGGATGGCTATTATCGGGAGGGGAGCCGGGAGCTGGTTCTCAAAGCAAGACTTTGTACTACACGACAAATGGCGGACATACGTGGGCCGTTATTGCTCGCTCGGCCCAAATGGGAGGTGGGTCCTCGGGGTCCTCTTCGGCGACTACCTTATCAACCGGTGGCTATGTTGAGGATTTGCATTTTGTTACCGCTCACGTCGGATTCATGGCCACGGATCGAGGGGGCATTTACCGAACCATCGATGGCGGTCATCGCTGGACCCCCGTGTTTTCGCACCAGTTTTCCCCGGGCAATGACATGGTGCCGAGTCTAGACTTCCTAAGCAAAAACCAGGGCAAAATCCTGATCCAGAACTTTGGGATCTCTCAATTGTGGGCCACACAAAATGGAGGCGCTAACTGGCAAGATGTCTACCCACCGGTTGCCCCTAACTTGGGCAACGTCTCTTTTGCCACACCGTCAATCGGCGTCGGGCTTGGGGCTTCATCGATGCAAGAAGCTGGCAGCACCCCGCTCATCACGACCGATGGGGGGAACACTTGGAATCCCGTGGCCGCTCCCGTGGGCCTTCATGGGCTCACGTGGAGTAACTCGCATACATTATGGGGGATTGCGGCCAACGGTGCCTTGTATCGAAGTCTTGACCGGGGGTCCCATTTTCGAGCCGTGTCGCTACCTAACGGGGCAACAGCCTTGCGCATCGCCATGGCCAGCACCATGCACGGTGTCTTGATTACGCGATCCAGTATCACTCCGCGTGTATGGACCACGAATGATGGAGGAATCCATTGGACGTTATACCATGTCCCGTTTGCACCCTCGCGCATGGTCGCCGCTGGTCAAGACGCGTATTGGGCCGTCGGTACGAATCTCTCTACGTTGAAGTCAATTCATCGCTACGAACAACAACACGGGAGTAATCCCAAAGCGGTCAAAATTTACGCCATGAAGCATCCTCTTGTCCCCTATTTATACCATTTCCGTCACGGCCAATGGTCCCAAGCGTCACTGCCTCAAAAAGGATTTCCTCTAGGGCTTCGTTTCCTTGGCACCCAATTTGGATACTTCTGGACGCGTCACAATCTCATGATCACGACGAATGGGGGAAAAAGTTGGACGCGTAACGTCCTACCACATGGCATCGGCGTCACTAGTATCTGGTTTGCGTCTCCCCGCGTGGGGTGGCTTACCTCCAATAACGGGGCACCCCTATACCATACGACCAATGGAGGGGTCACGTGGATCAGTGGGCCTTAATGAGATTACCGCGCACGGGGTGTGACGGCACAGGGGTCACGCGACTTTTGAAGGCGCATTATGGGGCCCGGATCATCGGGGTAAATTTTCTGGGTGCGCGAGAATGGTCCGATGCCCATGGCTTCGTGGGTCATGATACGCATTGAGTGGGACACACGGCGAATATTTCCGCAAGAGGTCAAGAATCAGCAAATCCGCGATGATCTTGAGTCATGGAAGTTTTGGGTCTAGGCTCTTGTCTGACTCGAGTCGGGTCGCCGGTTCCCACCTTATAGGGTGCCCTTTACTGCGCCTCGTGCAGAACGGCGGACGAGAAGTAATAAACCGGGAACTGCGAGCCACGGGATAGCGCCGGCAAAACGGAGGTCAACCAAAAGACCCCAATAATGGACGAGGATACCTGCGGTGATTAAGCCGACGAGTGCACAAATATTCAACCATGTGGTCATAAATCCGCCCGCTGTCCCCAAGTGTTCTCGTGGCACCAAGCGTTGACGCATGTACGTAAAAATCGTATTGAAAATCGTCGTTCCGGCATTGACAAGGCACAATGCCACGACCAACCCGCCCCAATTCAACAGTCCGGCCGCCACTTCCATGCCGGAACTTAACAGTGCCACCATCACTGGTCCTACCCATAGCAATCGTGCAATGCTGTAGGTGGCTTTGATCTGCGAGGCTATTAGCGTGCTGCCTGAGCCGACTGCCAAGGCCAAGGCATATTGCCATGCTGACAATCGGTCTACATGGCGGGCAAGCCAGGCTAGGTCGATGAGAAAGAACGATTGTCCGACATTGATCACGCTGCCGACGAGTAAGAGCCCACGTAGACCGCGAACGGACCAGACCGTTTGCATGGTTCGCCTTAGATGCGCGCCGCCCTGTATGTTTCGGACCGGGTTGGGGTCTCGCGGCCCCTGACGTAGGGCGATCCCGCCCGCGATGATAAAGAAGACGCCAGCTACCGCGAAGGGCGCACGTAGACCGCGGGTGAAGACCAAGCCCCCCAAACCGTAGGCTAGCATCGGCACGAAACCCGTGATCAATCCGAATGTTGCGTTCACCGCCGCCAAGTCTTCTGGGGCTACGAGTCGTGGCACCCAGACTTGGCGCGAGACGCGCGAGAGGGCGAGCAACCCATAATAGACAAACACGAAGATCAGAAAGAGCGTAATGTTTTGGTGCGACAGCCATGCAACCGCTATGAGGAGAATGCCACCCGCCATTTCTGCTGCCCAGAGCCATAAGGGAGAGTTGTAGATATCTACCAAGAAGCCCGCCACGGCATTCATCACCATGCGGGATACCGTGCGGACAACACTGACGGCCGCAACGGCGGCCGCCGGATGTGGCATCGTCGTACCCAGCCACTGGAATCCCAAGTTTGCGACTTGATTTCCGAAACCCTTGAACCAACGCATGACCCAAATCGCCCTAATCGCGGGATATCGCTGAAGCAAGATTCGAAGTGACAATAGCACACACCCTCATTGGCAAAAAATCACGAGCCCCTTAAAGGAGAGTTCTTTCATGTAATGAACCGATCATTCCAGTCGTCCCTTCGGGATGCACCTCGCGGCTTTACCTCATTTAAGTTGAGAATTTGCTCTGAGACGGGAAATCCGGAATCGAAGACGTCTTCGGCTCGACTACGGGATTCTCTTCCCCAACCGCGCCAGAATTTGGTGTTAGCGTACTACGAAGAGACGAGGTGAAATTACCCACATCGACTTCCACACCTGCCCCTAGAGCCTCATTTGCGGCATGGTGTAAGGCGCCGTCTACGTCGAGATAACTCTCTCTGAAGTTTGGGAAAATTTTTGCCGGCACCCAGCGAACGCCGATGAGGGGGTCGGGGTTCCCCTCTTACAAATCACGCAGGTCATTGTTGCCTCCTTGAAAAAGTGGAATCTCATCGTATCGGATCCGGTTCGTAAAGGGACTCCCAATCGCCGATACTGTGAGACTATTCTACCATGAATTGTCGCATCGACTTCGGTGGCGATGCCGAAAGTCGGGACGACTCACGAGACCCTTTTACGATGCGAATGACCTGCTTGTTGGCTCTGTAGCGTATTAACGATCGCCTGATTGTAGGAGTGCAGTGTTGATCAGCAGCGGTGCGACGAGAACCCTTCTGTCTACTGCATTTTTCGTTCCGTTACATGCCTCACACAATGCGAGGACGCCAGCATTCTACTGATGAATGGTTAGATCTTCGGGCACCGAGAAAGAGTGATGGGAAAAATCGCCAAAGCATCAGAAGAATCTATCTGATCGCGATACGGATTCGACACGTACTTGAACCAACAAGGGGGCGTTTAACAGTTTTCTTGCAATCTAACTAACTATGCTACACTATCTAATATGAACACATTGTGACTATTCGTGCAGCCGCACAAGCCTTAGGCGTATCGATTTCTAATTTTCGCCGTTGGGAGTGGGAAGGAAAACTCGTCCCGTGAGCATACTTCTGGCGGCCATCGTCGCTATGACTTGGCGAAAATGTGCCCCAACCGCCTTCGGGCCGTGGCTGACGTGACGCGAACCTTGGCCTATGCGCGGGTCTCCAGTCATGATCAGAAAGACGACCTGGACCGCCAAAAGCAGGTGGTGGAGGTCTATTGTACCCGTCAAGGGTGGACCTTCGAGGTTATCGATGACCTCGAATCGGGGATGAATGACCACAAGAAGGTCCCAAGCAAACTTCTCAATGACATCTAGCCGACTGGACCAGTCGGCTCGTCGTTACCCACATGGATCGTCTGTTGTTTTTTGGGTGAGAAACTGTTGTTCTCCATTTGCGAGGCCAAGCAAGTGGAAGTCGTGATTCTGAACCAAGGGGAACGCACGACGTTCTCGAAATCATCACCGTGTTTTCGGCTCGGCTCTGCGGTAACCGCTCCCGCAAGAAACAAAAATTGTTAGACGGCATGAAACACGCCGTGAAGGAGGCTTCGTCATGATTCTGGCGCATGAAATCGCGCTCGATCCCAACGATGAGCAGGAAACGTATTTTGCCAAGGCTGCCGGTATCGCCCGTTTTGCCTACAATTGGGCGTTGACCGAATGGCAACATCTATGCGAGGCTTGGCCAAAACCCTCCGATTCGGCATTACGTAAGCAACTCAGTGCGATCAAGGCCGACCAGTTTCCGTGGATGCTGGGAGGGACCAAGAATGCGCCCCAGATGGCCATTATTCATTTAGGTACCGCATTATTACGATCTCCCGGACTGCCGACCGCTGGTTTTCCGGTCTCATCGTGGAAATTATCGATCCCCCCCGTGTCCAGCAAAAAACACACGGTAGTCGGCGCGGAATTTGGGCGTTTCGGCGGTGGCGACGCTCTCTACCGGGGCGTTGGAGAAACTCCGCCAGTTGTCAAAACACTTCTATCATCAGGTGGAGGCCGCCATAGTGCGTGCCGGACTGCAAGTTGCCAACCCATGCCGCACGACTCAGCAACGTATCGTTCGATGCCAAGCTCGTATCGTGAATATCCGGGTGGATGCCTTGCACAAACTGACGACGGATCTCGTCATGTGGTCTGATGTGATCGCCCGTAAAGATCTGAACGTCGACGGCATGCTCAAAAATCATCATCTAGCTCGAGCCGGCCGAGAGTTCGGTGAGGATCCCCTCACCCGTTTCCGTGCAACGACGGGACTGCTCCGTGACAAGCTTGGGGAGCGCCCTCTCGTGGAAAGTTCTCGCGTATTGTGCGTGGAAAGTCCTCGTGTATTGTGCGTGGACGATCGGCCAACCGCCCTAAGAAGTGGTAACGAGATGAACCAGGGATATGGCACCAGATTTGGTCAGTTGTGATTAGAAAACTAGTTT